>CAVJSG010000185.1:0-4003 GCA_963651895.1 Campylobacteraceae bacterium | reverse complement strand
CATCCTTTTCTCTCGCAATCCTATCTTTTATCCATTCAGGTTTTTTCTTTTCGTCTTTATCCACCCTTGCAATGCTTAAAACGCCCGTGTAGTGATTATGTTCTTTTGAGTTTATCAAATCTTCCCAAAAGTCATTTAATTGAGATTCTTCCCACGCATAACCCCTTTGATAATCTGGTATTCTATAAAAAGTATTTCCATTAAACAAACCACTTAAAGTTTGCTCACCGCTAATGTTATTCATTTTACACCCCTAAAATTGAAATTTGTCCATAATTTTACTTGGCATACATTAACGAACTCTAAACAACCCGAAAAAATTCACGCTTTTTTTTGAAAAGGTGTGAATTTTTTATGTAGATTCTATGTATTGCCACGCGGTTTTTTATAAAACCGCTCGTAATAATAAATTCGGCGTGAATTTCAGCATAAATTTATGCCAAAATTTACGCAAATTCACACCACGCAAAAAAACGCTAGTGTAAAATTCACGCAAATTTCCCAAATTCAACCCAAATTCACACCGCACAAAAAAACGCACACACAAAAGCTAAACCGCTATTTGTTTCTTTGTGCCACGAGTTGCCGTCTCATATAGGCGATTTTACTTTGCAAGGGCAGGCTTTTGGGGCAGTTATCCTCGCAGGCAAGCAAAGACATACAGCCAAAAACGCCATCATCATCGCCCACTAGCTCGTAAAAATCCTCGATTTTTCGGTGGTCGTGCGGGTCTTGCAAGTAGCGAGCCGTGCGCAAAAGCCCTGTGGCGCCGATGAAATTTGGGCGCATTAGCTTGGTAGCGCAGCTTGCAAGGCAAATTCCACACTCTATGCAGCGGTCGAGTTCAAAGGTCTCGGCGGCGACTTCGGGTTCGATTTTTTCCTCGATTTTGCTCACATCGACTTCTTTTTCGTTATGCACCCAGCTTTCCACGCGCTTGCACATACCCTCAAACCACTCGCCCGTATTGACGCTCAAATCCTTGATATGCCTAAACGCAGGCAGGGGCATAAGCTCGATAACCCCGTCCGCATAGTCCTTTGTGAGCGTTTTGCAAGCAAGCTTTGGCGTGCCGTTTATCATCATAGCACAGCTTCCGCAAATTCCGGCGCGGCAGACGAAATCAAAACTCAAATCCGCATCAAACTTCTCGCGAATTTGCGTAAGGCACACAAAGATAGTCATAAACGGGGTTTCTTCTATCTCATAAGTGGCAAAGTAAGGCTTGGAAATCTTGCTCAAAGGGTTGTATTTAAACGCCCTTATAGTCAGTTTTCTACTCATAATCAACTCCTACTCTTTGATTTGGTGCCTTGAATTTAGGCTGCAACTCGTAGTGCATAAGCGCGTCTTGAATTTCATAGCGGCTTTTGCCCTCTTTTTGCATTTTAGCGGTAAGTTCATCGACTTGCTGCTGGCGTTTGGCACTTAGCTCGTTTTCGATGATGTTGCCCTTTGCGCCATACCCCCTAAATGCTGGGGGCATTTCCATTTTCATAATGTCAAGCTCCTCATACTCCACGCTTGGCTGGGTGTCGCCCTCTACCCAAAAAGTATTCGTGCGCTTCATCCAGTTTTTATCATCGCGTTTTGGATAATCCTCGCGGTAGTGCGCCCCACGGCTTTCAGTGCGAAGCAACGCCCCCTTAGCCACGCAGAGTGCGACTTTTAGCATCCTTGGCACGCGGTAGGCTTCCTCTAACTCGGGGTTTGCGCAGTTTAGTTCCTTGCAATGCACCTTGACATTTAGCGAGTCTTTGTAGAGGGCTTCAAGCTCATCCACAGCCTCTTGCAGGCTTTGTCCGGTCCTAAAAATCGCCACTTTCTCCCACATAATGTCTTTCATTTTGTTTTTAATGTCAAAGACATTATGCTTGCCGTCCTTGCTAACAAGGCTTTTGAGGTAGTCAAATTCAGCGGTGAGGAATTTTTTCACTAAATTTGTGTCGATTTGCTCGCCATTTTGCTTGCAGTAATCGGCAAAATAATCCCCCACTATCATCCCAGCCACCACGGTCTCAGCGCAGGAATTTCCGCCCAAGCGGTTAAAGCCGTGCATATCCCAGCACGCAGCCTCCCCGCAGGCAAAAAGCCCACTCAGCCACTGACTCTCGCCGTTTGGCTTGGTGCGAATGCCGCCCATCGAGTAGTGCTGCATAGGAAGCACAGGCGCCCAGCCCTTCGCGCCCTCATCGGCGGGGTCTATGCCGTTAAAAGTGATGCAAATATCTTGCACATCGCGTAAATTTGTTTCAATGTGTTCGCGCCCCAAAATTGAAATGTCAAGCCACAAGTGGTCTCCATAAGGGCTTTTCACGCCCTTGCCCTTGCGGATATGCTCCATCATCCTGCGACTTACCACATCGCGGCTAGCAAGTTCCTTTTTTTCAGGCTCGTAATCAGGCATAAAGCGGTAGCCATCCACATCGCGCAGCACTCCGCCATCCCCTCTGCAACCCTCAGTAAGCAAAATTCCGCTAGGCACGATGGGCGTGGGGTGAAACTGCACGGCTTCCATATTTGAAAGCCTGCAAAGCCCTGTTTCTAGGGCTATGGCAGCCCCTGTGCCCTCGCAGATGACGGCGTTTGTGGTTTGCTTGTAAATTCGCCCATAACCGCCCGTGGCTATCATAGTCCCACGCGCCACAAAGGCGGTGAGTTCGCCGTTTGTCAAGTCCCGCGCGATGACGCCCAAGCAACGCTTGCCATCGTGCATAATGCGCACGGCTTCCATTCTGTCGATGATTTTAACCTCGTTTTTAATAGCCTCATTCGCCACGCCATAAAGCATACAATGCCCTGTGGCATCGGCGATGAAACAGGTTCGCCATTTTTTCGTGCCACCAAAGTCGCGCGCGTTTATGAGTCCGTGAGATTGTGCTTTTTCCTCTATCGTGGTGCGCTCGGCGTTGATGACGACAGAACGGGGTCCCTTTTTCACGCGCGTCCAAGGCACACCCCACGCAGCAAGCTCGCGCACGGCTTTTGGCGCAGTTTGCGCAAACATCCTCGCCACCTCTTGGTCGCAGCCCCAGTCAGAGCCTTTAACCGTGTCGGCAAAGTGCAAATCCTCGTTGTCCCCCTCGCCCTTAACGCCGTTTGCGAGGCTTGCTTGCATACCGCCTTGCACGGCTGCGGAGTGCGAGCGTTTTACGGGGCAAATGCTGAGTAAATTCACGCTCTGTCCGCTCTTTGCGACCTCGATAGCCACTCTAAGCCCTGCTAGACCGCCGCCTACCACTAGGGCATCGCTGTATTTTATGTTCATCATTTACTCCTTAAAACCATTGTTTAATGTAATTTAAATAAGCCAGCATAGTTACCAGCCCAAGTGCTAGGAAAAACACGCTCACAGCCCATTTTGCGGCTTTGAGTTTTTTGCGGCTTGCCTTGGCGTCTTTGCCCTCAAACCAGCCCCACTTCACGCAAAGCCTGTATAGTCCTATGCTGCCGTGTAGTTCAACTGCGAAAAGCAAGATGAGGTAGAAGGGCCACATTTGCACCATTCGCACGCTTGATTGCCCCTCGCCCAAAACGCCTATGGTTTCGGGGAAAAACAGCATTAGCCCCAAGTGAAATGAGGCGAAAAAGAACATAATAAAGCCCGTGCTAGCTTGGACTAACCAAAGCGTGGTGTCGCCGTGTTTTAGCGTGCGTTCGTGGGTGCGAAGCAGCTGCCATTGCCTGAAATTTATGGGAAATTTGCGCATCGCCAGCAGTGCGTGCGTGAAAAACACGGCAAACACCACGAACACGATACAGGAAACCACCCAAGGCTGCGGCGTTCCAAAGATGAAATCCCCCTCAAACGCCCGCGAGACCTTGTCCATAAATTCAGGGCTTATCAAAATGCTCGATACAAAGAACATATGCCCCCACATAAACAGCCCCAGAAACAAGCCTGTGGCACTTTGAATGAAGTCAAGTCGCGCAGGAAGCCTGCTTTTCTTGCCCTCAACACTCTTGCCAAGATAACCCTCGATGACATTCATCACTGCTCCTT
>CAVJSG010000184.1:1461-4050 GCA_963651895.1 Campylobacteraceae bacterium | reverse complement strand
GCACATCGGCGACAAAGAAATTTAGCCAAGAAAGCAGGGTCGCGGCGGTCATTTTGGGCGTCCTTTTGGTTTGGGTTTTTAAAAATTATAAAAAAAATTCTACTTAAAATTTGTGAATTTGGGCTAAAAATTTACGAATTTTATCAAAAAAGAGGAAAATTTACACTTTTTGGTGTAGAAAATTTATAAATTTGCTTAAAAATGTGAATTTTCGTCAAAAAATTTGTGAAATTCCATTTTGAAAATGCAAAAATTGAGATGTTTTTGTGAATTTAACGCTAAAAATTCACGGCAAACGCCTAAATAAAAGCCACTAACTCGCGCACGCGATTGTGGATGAGAAATCGATTTTGCGGCGTGTGTGCTTGTCAATTTAGTCTGCCGAGCGCCGCAAAATTGATTTATCGCCGCAAGCGGCAGTTTTGTCAAAAACGGCAACCAAAGGCAAATTCCAAGCAAAATTCGCACTAAAATTCACAAAAAAGCCTTAAATTTAATCCCAAACCCCGCAAAATTCACTAAACCACAAAAAGCAGTTTTGCGATGATGAGCGCCGCGAGGCAGATGAAAAGTGCGAGGTGGTGGTAGTAGCGGCGGAAGGGGTCGGGCTTTTTGAGCGCGAGTATGTAGTAAAACGAAATGGGCGTAAATACGAACAGCAGGGCGATGACGGCGATTTTGAGCCACAGCATTTTTTGCACAGCGTTTTGCCAAAAGCCAAGCTCGCCGCCCATATAAAAGCTCGCTAGCCCCACGCCGCTCGCAATCATCAGCAAAAACGCGGGCGCGAAAAGCGCGACACTCGGCTTTAAAAGCTCGCGTTTAAGGGCGGTGAATTCAGCCTCGCTGCGCCCTTTTTTAAAAAAGCTAAACACGCAAACATCATACACGAGATAGCCTAGCACCACGCAAACGCAGAGCAGGTGGAGGATTTTGAGGGTGAGGTAGAGCATTTTGAGCTGCCTTTCGTTGAAGTTTTTGAATTTTTTGTTTTATTGTTTTGAAATTGCTTTTTAAATAAATTCGCAAATTTTCACTATTAAAATTCATTAAATTTTTGCCAAAATCCGCAAAAAATTCACGCTTTTTTGAATTTAAGCATTTTTACCAAAAAGCGTTAAATTTACATTCCGCCGCCCTAGCTTAAATTCCCCTTTCGATTATATCCTTATCGACTTGCGCCCTTGTCCTTGCGATAGGCTCACACTCTGCGAATTTTTTAAACTCTTTTATAAATTCGTCTGCCGCCTCGTCTAAATTTTCAAAGCTAAAAATCCAATTCAAAAAGGCAAATTTTTCCTGCCCCTTGCTTTTAGTGTTTTTTAGCATAAATTTATAATAATGTCCCTCGCTACCAAATACTCGCCACTCATTTGTTCTGCCCAATGATGGGAAAAAGTTTTTCTCCCAATACTCCACAATTTGTTTGAATTTTTTAGCCGTTGCGCCATCAGCACCCCACCAATGCCACCATATTGTAAAATAAGGCTTTACAAGGTCTTTGCCGTCAAAACGATAACCTATATTTAGGCAGCAGTTAGTTTCTTTATGGTAGTCCTTTTCTTTGTAAAACGCAATGTGTCCCCCTTGCGTAGTGATGTCGCTCTCCGTGCGTTCGGCTATCCATATTTCGTCTTTTTTGCCACTTTTGATTTTTACTACGCCGTTTTCAGTTTTAGCTATGACTTTTTTGTAGAAATTCTCTAAAATCTCGCCGCTGATTTCTACCCACGAATTTGCCACGATTTCGTGCAAATTCTTGTCTTTTTGCTCGTCATTTCGCATTATTTCCAAAGCCGTTTTTTGATATTCCTCATTTTGCATTATAAATTCAAGCACGGCGTTGCTTTCCTCTCGCTCGTCAAGGATTTCGGGCTCGTTCGTTAGCAACTCGATATACTGCTCCACGCCAAAGATGATTTTGCCAAAGCCGCTTTTGCCGCGCTCTCGTTGCTCTTTGCAAAGCCTATAAACGCACGCTTCTAGCCACTCTCTTATCCAAAAATAGTCCATTTTGAAATAGTAGCTTTGCATTTCGCCGCTTTTGTTTTGAATTTCGTTGCCTTTTATTTTCCAATCATCCCCCAAACTACCATTACTTGGGGCTTCATCGCTATTTGGGTGCAGGTAGATAAAAAGGATATTTTGCGGTTTTATGGTTTTTTTGTCATCCATTGTTTCTTTGAGTGCGTTTGTGATATAGTCTTTAACTTGCAAATCTTGGTCGCCCGCTTTGATTTTGTTTTCGATAACGATGAATTTGTCGTTAAATCGCAGCGCAATATCAACACGCCTATTTTTGCTTATGTTGCGCGTGGCTTGTTCGCGCTCGACATAGTCAAATTCGTCAAATTTGAGTTTCTCAAAGAACTCGCTAGGCAAATTTTCTTTTTGCAACTTCGCCAAAAATTCCTCCAAAAAAAGCCCTTGATGATGCTCACCTTTGGCGTTTAGTAAGTATGCAATAAAATCCGAGTGCGCGTTTTCTTTCTCGCCTAATTTTAACGCCCCAAAAATATTAAAGTCGTTTTCGCCGCGTTCTTGCGCCCTTTCTTTGACTTCGCTGGCTTTGATTAAGCCGTATTCAAA
>CAVJSG010000184.1:0-1451 GCA_963651895.1 Campylobacteraceae bacterium | reverse complement strand
TTCCATTTAAAAATACTAAAACAAAAGCGAAAATTCACGCTTTTTAAGTGCAAAAATTCACAAATTTGCTCTCAAAAGCGTGAATTTTCCATTAAATTTAAATTCAAGGCGCAGTATTTTTGATGAGAAATTGATTTGGGCGGGCGCAGACTAGACTAGGGGCGAAGCGTCTGTCAAGCCCGCACAAATTGATTTATCACAAAAAGACGAGCCAAGCCTTGTGAATTTTTCTTAAAATTCAAGCAAACTTACCCACCCCCCAAACCCCCTCCGCAAGGGAGGGGGCTTTTTTACACTAAACCCACAAGCAAACACACAAAATTCAAACAAAAATTCTATTTTTTCTCATTTTTCAGCACGAAAATAATTCCTGCAAGTCCCACAGCCACTACAACCACTATAAAAATCAACTCGCCTATGTCTAAAAATGTCATTTTTGTGTCCTTTCTTTAAGCTGTCCGCAAGCTGCACTTATATCTAGCCCCTTACTTTGCCGAATGGTGCAGCTTACGCCCTTTGCGCTCAAAAAATCTTGGAATTTTACCGCATTTTCGAGGCTCGGGCGTTTAAATTCACTGCCCTCGTGTGGGTTGAAAAGGATTAAATTCACCTTTGCCTTGATGCCGCAAAGTAGCTTCACTAGGGCTTTGGCGTGGGATAAGTCGTCATTTACGCCCGCGATTAACAGGTATTCAAACATAACCCTTTTGCGAGTGTCGATGGGGAAATTTCGCACGGCGTCCATCACGGCGGCGATGTTGTAGGCTTTGTTGATGGGCATCAGCTGGCTGCGCAGCTCGTCCGTAACGGCGTGTAGCGAGATGGCGAGTAGCACGCCAAGGCGCATTTCGCCAAGCCGCCGAATCTGCCGCGCGAGTCCGCTGGTGCTGATGGTTTGGCGTCTGGGGCTTATCGCCAAGCCGCTATTTTCAGCGAAAATTCGCACGGCTTGGGCGACATTTTCGAGGTTGTCAAGCGGCTCGCCCATCCCCATATACACGAGATTTACGCGCTGCTGGCAGGGGATTTGCCGCCGCTTTTTTATCCACAGCACTTGGGCGACTATCTCGCCGGCTGTGAGGTTTCGCGTGAAACCGCCCTTCGCCGTGAGGCAAAATGCGCAGCCACTCTTGCAGCCCACTTGCGAGGACAGGCAAATCGTGTAACGCGCGTGTTTTAGGACTCTGCCGCTGTCGTCTTTTTGCTCGGGCTTCATCGGCAGCAGCACGGACTCTATCAAAAGCCCATCATTTAGGGCGAAAAGGTATTTCACGCTGCCGTCAATGCTCTGCTCGAATTTCACGCATTTTAGCGGCGCGAAGTGGAATTTTTCGCCAAGTTCGGCTCGCATTTGCTTTGGCAGGGACGACATTTGCGAGAAATCATCGGCGTATTTTTGATAAATCCACTCGAAAATCTGTTTCACGCGAAACTTTGGGTAATTTGGCGAG
>CAVJSG010000183.1:2905-4111 GCA_963651895.1 Campylobacteraceae bacterium | reverse complement strand
TAAAATAAAATTTTTCAAATTTTGCACAGAAATTTTGGAAATTTTTTAAATTTGGTAACATTTTTCGGCGAAATTTTAACTTTTTTCTAAAAAACATTCGTCATTGCAAGGCGTGAATTTTTACCCAAAATTCACAAATTTTTCATAAAATTCACGCAAATTTACAAAAAAAATTCAAACAAAAAAAGCGAGAAAACCCCTATGAAACAGCTTGCGATGGCATTTTCAGGTCCCTCAAATTCAGGCAAAACCACTCTCATCACAAAACTCGCCCAAGCCTTTATACAGCAGGGTTTGAAGGTAGTGGTGCTCAAACACGACCCCAGCGACAAGGCGGTTTTTGACACGGCGGGCAAGGACAGCTCGAAATTCTACGGCACAGGCGCGGATGTGATGGTGCTAAGCCCCACGCGCACGACTTTTTTCTCGCACGAGAGCCGAGAGATAGCCGAGTGTATCGCGCTTGCGGGGGAGTTTGATTTGTTTTTAGTCGAGGGCTTAAAGCACCTGCCGCTGCCGCGCATAAGTGTGTTTTGCAAAAGCATTGACACAAGCTACTTTGCCTACTCCCAAGCCATCGCCAGCTATGAAAAAATCGCACATCCAAGCCTAAAATGGCTGCATTTAGACGACATACAGGGCATTTGCGAGTATGTTTTGGCAAATGCAAAGAGGTGTTAAATGGACAAATGTGCCGAACAATTGCTGAAAATATCTAGCAAATTATTTGATGAGCAAAAGGCTGTTGTGCATTTTGTGGATGATGAAAGACAAAACGAATTTTTAAATGACCTAGAAAACTATCCGCACGCCTTTGTTTTAGCTTGTTTAATGGATAGGCAGATAAAAGCTGAGCGAGCGTGGGCGATACCTTACGCCGTATTTAGCGAGCTTGGCAACTTTGAGATAAACGCGCTCAGAGGCGTGGGGCGTGAATTTTACAAGGATTTTTTCAATGCCGAAAAACTTCACCGCTTCAACGACCAACAAGCAGACATTTTTTATGACGGGGTTTGCCGCATTGCCGACAAATACGATGGTAGGGTAGATAAAATTTGGCAAAACTCCCCAAGTAGCGCAAAGGTAGTGTATGAATTTTTGCAGTTTAAGGGCTGTGGTGTGAAAATCGCTACTATGGCGGCGAACATTTTGGCGCGGCAGTTTAAGATAAAAATGTCGGATTTTTATAGCATAGATATATCGCCC
>CAVJSG010000183.1:0-2895 GCA_963651895.1 Campylobacteraceae bacterium | reverse complement strand
ATGTATAGGCTTGGCTTTGTAGAAAAAGGTGCGACAATCGATGAAATCATCTACAAAGCGCGTGAGCTAAACCCCGAATTCCCCGGCTTGATAGATTTTGCGTGCTGGCAACTTGGGCGAGAATTTTGCAGACCCAAATTTGATGAATGCGGTTGCGATGAGTGTTTTATGGGGAGTGTTTGCCCAAAAAATCCCTAATGTGAAAAGTGCAAGATGAGTGCTGATTTTTTAAAGTCCCCGCTGCGCTACCCCGGCGGCAAGTCCCGCGCGATAAAGACCCTCGCGCCATTTTTCCCGCGCGAAATCGCCGAATTTCGCGAGCCCTTTTTTGGCGGCGGCAGCGTGGGGCTGTATTTGGCGCAGACACGCCGCATCAAACGCGCCTTTGCGAACGACTTAAACTATGATTTATTTTGTTTTTGGCAGGTTTTAAAAACGCGCGGCAATGAACTAATCGCCGAGATTTCGCGCATAAAAAACGCCCACAAAAACGGGCGCGAACTCTACGAAATGCTGCTTTCGCGCAGGGGCGAAACTTTGAGCGAATTTGAGCGCGCGGTGGATTTTTTCGTGCTAAATCGCATCACATTTTCAGGCGTGGTTGATTGCGGCGGCTACTCGCAAAAGGCGTTCGAGTCGCGCTTTACGCAAAGTAGCATCGAGCGACTGCGCGAGCTGGACGGGGTTTTGGCGGATTTTGAATTTAGCTGTGCGGGCTATGAAAATTTGCTGCGAAAGGGCGGCGAGGGCGTTTTTATTTTCCTTGACCCGCCGTATTTTAGCGCGAGCAAATCGCGGCTTTATGGCAAAAGGGGCGACTTGCACGCGGGCTTTGAGCACGAGCGGCTGCGTGATGAGCTGCGCGGCACGAGCCACCATTTTTTGCTGACTTATGACGACAGCGAGTTTATCCGCGCGCTTTATGCGGACTTTTTCGTGCGTGAATTTAGCGTGCAGTATGGGATGAATAATTTCAAGCAAAGCCACGCCCAGCGGGGGCGCGAGCTGCTTATCAGCAACCGAGAATTTGCCAAAGAAAATAGGCTTTTTATCGCCTAAAAAAACCAAAATGAAAGCCAAATGCGCTAAAATTTCAAGCAAAAAAGGACAGCAAATGAAAGACATTTTCGAGCATATAAAACAGGCGGTTTTGGAGATTTCGCGCGAGATGAAGTTCCCAGATACCAGCTACGAGAGCAGCACGAACGCCACCGGAGACACGCAGCTAGGCTTTGACATAAAAAGCGATGCCATCATAGAGCGTATTTTAGGGGGTTGCGCGAGTGTGAAAGCCCTTATCAGCGAGGAAAAAAGCGAAATTTGCCCCGCAAACCCCAGCGGCAAGTATGTCGTGGCTTACGACCCACTTGATGGCTCGTCTTTGTTTGATGTGAATTTCGCTGTGGGCTCGATTTTTGGGGTATATGAGAATGATGCTAGCTCGCAAACGCTTAAAGCTGCGGCATATAGCATTTACTCAGCCCGCTTGGAGCTCGTTTTTTGCGAGCTTGGCAGCGCACCAAAACTTTACAGGCTACGAGAGGATGGGGATTTCGCACTTGTGAGTGAGCTTAAAATGTCGCAAAAAGGCAAGATAAATGCCTGCGGTGGCACGCAAAAAGAGTGGTCGCAAACGCACGCAAACTTCATCAAAAGCCTATTTGGCGAGGGTTACAGGCTGCGTTACAGCGGCGCGATGGTGAGCGACATACACCAGCTTCTATGCAAGGGCGGCGGGCTTTTCAGCTACCCGGCTACGCGTGGAGCCCCACAGGGCAAGCTGCGGGCGTTTTTCGAGGTGCTGCCGATGGCGTTTGTCGTGGAAAATGCGGGCGGCAAAACCACTAACGGCGCGAGTTCATCGCTTTTTGAGCTTGAATTCAACGCTCTACACGCCACTACACCTTGCTTTTTCGGCTCAGTTTATGAGATAGATAAACTCAAAGCAGCTTACAAAGGGGGAAAGTTATGAAAAATTTGAGAAATTTTGTGAATTTTTGGGGGTTTGAGTTTGGGAATTTGCGGAAATTTAGTGAAAATTCACGGATTTTTGTGAATTTTTTAAATTTTTGTGGCAAAAATTCACGGAATTTTGAGCGATTTTTAAATTTTGGCGTGAAAAATTCACGCTTTTTAAGTAAAAATCGTTTTTATTTACTGAAAAATTCACATTTTAAGGACACAAAATGAGCGCGAACGCCCAAAAAGACAGCTTTGAATTAGCATTAGACGAGCAAAGAGCGATTTTGCAGGACTGCCAAGCAAACAAGGGCGCGGCTTCTTGCTACAACTGCGAAAAAATTTTCGACTGCGACACGCGCAAAGACTATGTCAAAGCCGTCTATGATAGTATGTCCAAAGGCAAAACTGACGGCGGCTTTGAGTTTTAGCCGCAAATTTTTTGCAAGTTTTTTGTAAATTTTTTGGCGTTAAAAGCGTGAATTTTTTTATAAACTTCATTGTCCTTTCTAGCAAAATTTAATTTTAAATCAGTATTGCAACAAAAATTTGCGAATTTCACGCCAAAATTCACAATAAAAGGCTAAAATTCTAGCAAATTTCCAAATTTTCGTTAAAATTACAAACATAAAATTCACGCACAAATTTTGCGCCGCAAAAAAAGCGTTTTCAAGCAAAACGAAAAAGCCAAAATTCACGGCGTTTTAGGGCAAAAATAAGGCAAAAATGCAAATTTATAGGGTAAAATTAAAACGAAAATTTATAAAGCAAATTTTGCAAAAACAAAGCAAAAAAGGACAAAAAATGCGCTATCTAACCACCCCCATTTACTATGTCAATGATGTGCCCCACCTCGGGCACGCCTACACCACCATCATCGCCGACACTATGGCACGCTTTTACCGGCTGCAAGGCGAGGAAACGCTCTTTCTCACA
>CAVJSG010000182.1:0-4129 GCA_963651895.1 Campylobacteraceae bacterium | reverse complement strand
GCCCCCTAACGCGTGCCGTTACGAGTAAGAAAGCCCTAATCGCAACGCGTGGCATTGTAAGTAAGAAAGCCTTAATCGCAACGCCACACACCCTTACAAGTGAGAAAATTCCAAACGCACGCCCTTAAAAGTAAGAAACCCTTACAAGTAAGACAGCCCCGCGATTATCATCAGTGCTAGGAAAAACAGCCCTGTGATGAGCATCAAAATCCCCACTACCTTGCTAATGGCAGCTAGCGGAAAGTTAAAGCCCTTTATCAGCAGTGCGTCTAGCTTGCCCGAGCTTTTAAGCCGCGCAAACCATTTGCTACGCTCGTGCTGCACCTCGCTTTGAGACAGGCTGCCGCTGAAAATAACCATATCCATAGGGAAGCGGTCGGCTCGAAAATGCGTGTTGAAAAAATGCACCGCAAAGATAAAGCCCATCGCCAGCAGCGCCTCGTCTGAGTGGATAACGGTGGCGATGTTTAGCCACTCGCCGCTGACAAACGCGCTCGCCCCCACAGGAAACCACAGCATAAGCCCCGTGATGCCTATCATAAACATACCCCAGAACACCGCGAGATAGTCGAATTTCTCCCAGTAAGTCCAGCGGTCAAACTGCGGTCGCTGCCCCGCACCAAAAAACCACTTAAAATGCGCCGCGATGTCCTTGAAATCCTGTAAATTTGGCATAAGTCCATCAGGTCCAAAGAAATCTTTAAGCGTCCAGCCGTTGCGAACCTTGCAAGCGATGATTTGTCCGATGTGGCTGAAAAACACCGCAAACATTATCACCGCGCAAAAATGGTGAATTTGCGTTGCCACAAGGGGACCGCCGAGAAAGTCGATAAGGCTTTGAGCCCAAGGCGCGTCATAAAATTTCTGCCCAAGTCCCGAAACGCTAAGCCCCAAGAAACTCGCTGCCATAAAGAAGTGCTGGGTTTTTTGGAAAAGCGAAAATCGCCTAATGTGCGTTTTATCCGCCGCGCTTTTGTCCTTTGCCGCGCGCCATTCTTGCGGGTGGGTTAGGCGCAAAAGCACAAGGCGAATGCCCCACAAAAGCGTGTGAATTCCAAAGAAAACAAAGACCGCGATGACAAGTGCCGTCATAAATTTAAACACGGCGTTGAGTGCTGGGAAATTCTCCCCATCGTGATGGTCGGCGTGGGCGATGAATTCAGTGAAATTCACGCTCGCACCGCTGTGGCACTTGGCGCAGGTTTCAACCTTTGCCGCGCCATAAAGCGTGGAAGCGCGGTTGTCGCTGGGCTGGATGTTGTGCTTGCCGTGGCAGCTAGCACAAGTAGGCAGTGCCTCAAAATGCTCGACATTGTTTTTGCTTAAAAGCATCGCCTTGCCGTGAAAGCTGCCAAGGTAGGTGGCGAACTTTTTCTCGTGGCATTTTTCGCACGAAATTTCGGCTATGGTGCGCGGGTTTGCGAGCGTGTAGGCGGCGGTTTTGTTATGCACGCCGTGGCAGTCAAGGCAGTTTGGCAGTTTTTTGCCCTTTTCGTTTGTCAAATCCACATTGATGAGGTTTGCAAAGCTAAGCTTCGCCTTTTTGGGCGCGTGGGCTGAATTTGCCAAATTTTCTTGCGCCTTTTCGTGGCATTTGCCGCAATTTAGGCTAATCAAATTCGAATTTGTGGCTAAATTTGGATTTATCCCGCCCTTGTCCATCGCGTGGCAGTCGCTGCAAGCTGGGATTTTGCCAAAGACCATCTCGGCGTGAATGCCGTCTTTATAATCCGTGATATTTGGCGAGTGATTCCACTCCTCCAAGCCCGCGCGGATGCTCTTGCCGCCATTTAAAATCCACCCCTCGATGCCTTCTGTCAAAACAAAGGTGTTCGCATAGCCCTCGCTTTTTGCAAGCAAACTAAGCTCGGCTGGCTCGAAGCTCATCCTGTTTTTGCCATAAAAGATGATTTTCGCGTTTTTGTCCTTTGGCAAAACGCCTTTCAAATTTTTAGCATCCACAAAGGCAGAGCCCGGTATGTAGCCGATGTCTCTTTTGGTTTGCGCGTCCAAGGCAGCGCAAAACAGCGTTTTTTGCCCCTCCAAATCCGCCATCGCCTCGCTAACGGCGACAGGCTTAGTGCCCTCAACGGCAGCTATGCCCGCTACGCCATCAGCAAGGCTTAGCGAAGCGAGTGAAAAGAGCAAAAAGACGAATTTACAAAGCGTCTTCATCTTTTCTCCTTTGCTAGGCTATTTGCTCTTTCCGTTTGCGATGTCCGTAGCTTGGGTTACATAAACAAGCGCCTCATCGATGATTTTCTTTGAGTAGGCTGGTCCGTGCACGCCCCAAGAGCCGTCTTTTTCGATTTTAGTCAAAATGTCCTCGGCTTGCTTGGCAAACATTATCACCCTAGCTTTCGCGTCAGTTTTCAGGCTGGTTTTGCCCGCCATTTTTTTGTCTAAATCGGCAAGCATTTTCTTAACCTGCTCGTAGCCCTCTTTGACAGGCTTTTGCCACGCCACGACATCATCGTAAATTTTTTGCTGGTCGGTGTAGTGCAAATCTTTTGGCAAGGTGCTTTGCGCTGCGCTGTGGCAACCACTCTTGCCCTCGCCTATCAAGTGCCTATCCTCAAAGCCGCTGCGTCCGCAACTCCACATCAAGTCGATGAAATACCTGCCATTATCATCGCGCGCAATCGTCCAGCCCTTAGTCTTGCGAGCGTCTCGTTCCTTGCCCTTTGGTTGATTTATGGTTTTTTTATCAGGGCTAACCTGAATTTTCCATATATGCGAGGTGCGGACATTGTCAAAGCCGCCGTGGTCAGGGAATTGAATCGAGTTGAAATTCTCGCAGCTCATCATCGTAGGCATATGGCAAGCCGAGCAACTCTCTTTGGCGTGAATTCCGCCCTTGTCAAAGAAAGTCTTTTGCGTCTCGTGGCAGTCCTTGCACTCTTGTTTGAGCTTTGGTATCGTGTAAGGGTCGCGCCAGTCGTTCATTGTAGTCTCGTGCGGGTCGTGGCAGGTGGAGCATCTCATACCCTTGTCGTAGTGGGCTGAGTTGTAAAGCTGACTTCCCTCAGTGCCGCACGATGGGCAGCCTGATTTAAAGTAGGTGTTAAACGGCTTGCGTGGGTTTTTGTTTTCCTCGCTGTCAGTGTTGGCAAAGCGTTGGTGGCAGCGTTCGCAGTTTGACGGCATACCCGCACCCTTCGCACCATAAAGGTGTCCGCCAGCCCCGTGGCATTCCTCGCAGGTGATGCCCTTGTTTATGGTGTGCTTTTGCAGTTCTTTGGCGTTGCCTAGGGCGTTGAAAAAGGCTTGCTTGCTCTCAAAATCGAATTTAAAGCTGTGGCAAACCTCGCAGTAGGCTGTGGCTGGCTGAAACATCAGCTTGTCGTCTTTGTTTGAGCCGTAGCTGTTTGTCCCCCAAACATAGCTGCCCTGACTCCCCTTGCCGCCGAATTCCTCCAAAGTCGTAGGAAAGCCCGGCACATAGGATGCGATTTTTTTCGCCATTTCAGGCGTTAAGAAATTCGTCCAAAGGCGGCTGAATTGATTTGACCCCGCGTGCACCACGCCTGTGCCGTCTTTTAGCTTACCGCCTTGCACGTGGTAAGTGCCGCGCACTAGGTATTTGTCGATGAAGCCATACTTCGTGCGAGGCGTGCCAAGCACCACGAAAACATCCTCCGCGCTAATGCCCTTTGGCAAAATCGAACTCTCTTTCGAGCCATACATCGGCGCGTTCAAATCGCCATTTGGCGCTTCGCTTACCTCGTGCGGAAAGCGCACATTTATGGTGTGGCGCGAACGAGACCACGCCGCATACTGCGCGGGGTGGCACTCGCCGCACTTTTTCGCACCTACGAATTTGTTTGGATAGTCCAAAATCGACTCAGAGAAAAGTCGGTAGGTAACGGCGGCTTTTTCAAGCCCGAGTTCCTTTGCGGCGGCTGGACCATTGTTTATATTAACAAACTCCTCCATCCTGTCGCTTTCCTTTATCTTGCCGACCATTCGCCCCTCTTTTTGATACTTGTAAAGGGGGTGGTTCTTGCGCAGATAAGCCCAATAATCCTTGTCTTGCTCGATATAATCGCTCAAAACACGCGGTTTTACGCCGTCCTCGATGAAGGGCTTTTTGGCGTTTGGCGCGGCAAAAGCCCCGATGATACAGGCG
>CAVJSG010000181.1:0-4139 GCA_963651895.1 Campylobacteraceae bacterium | reverse complement strand
TTTTCTAAATTTCTCTAAATTTTCTCGCAAATTTCCCCAAAAATTCACAAAAAAGCAAATTTTAACCACTTCACTCAAAAACCTTGCCAAGTGCCTCTACCCTTCTTTTTAACTCTTTGCAAGTTACTTCGCCGCCGTCATAGCCTATGCTTTCGCCATAATTTATATTTATTATATCATCAGGCGATTTTTTGTAGCATTTAACGACATAGTTATCAGTCCAAGCCTTAGCCCAAGTATTTCGTTGCAATTTTTCCCAATTTATCACATCATATTCTATGCCTAGTTGCCAAGAACTATCATACTCTATTATTTTTTTCGTTAGGCGATTAAACTCGTGGTAATACCCATAAAAGTCCTTTAATAGCATATCGCCGATAAAGCTATAAATTCGCAAGGCGTTATCTTGCATTTCCTCATCTTGCATAAATTCCAAATAGCCCTTATTGTCATCATTTAAATTTTTGAGCGAGGTTTTTATTTTTTCCATCGTGTCGTTATTCGTTTTGTATTTGTTGTATTTTGCAGATGAAATGGCTACGCATTTGTTAGGCGTGGAGAGTTCGGTAAGCACCTTTATATCAAAGACATATTTTTTTAGCACCTTTGGCAGATTTTTAATGTCCTTGACATATTCGTTTGTTTGCGTGTATTTGCAGTCGTTTTTATTTGTTTTAACGCCATAAAAAGCATACGCCCCCACAAGAAGTTCGCAAAACTCACTTCTTTTGGTTTTCGTGCTTTTTACGACTTGACACTCGCTTGCTTTCATTTGTGGATACGCTCTATGAAGTGCTTTGCACAGCCTTACTTCATCAAGACCGCTAACAAATTCCCATAGAATTTTATCCTCGATTTTGTTTCTATCATCCTCGCACACATCGGCAAAGGCACTGCTAAAAACAAGCAACATCACTAGCAAAACTCTCATCACTGCTCCTTTACGAATTTCAACATAGCTTCTAGCGTTCTTTTTTCCACTATAAATTTGGCTATTTCTTTGTTGATTTTCTTGTTTTGGCTTTGTTTTTCTTGTTTGGAATATGCTTTATATTTGTTTTTGATTGCTTTTATTTCTTTGTCTATGCGCTCTATTTCTTTGTTGATTGCCCTAGCACTCAAACCATACTTGCTGATTGTATAATTATTGCTAATGTTAGAAATAAAAACAGCGGCATTTGAATCCTCGTCATATTCTTTTATATTTTTTTTAAATTTATCATATTCATTTTCTATGTAAGTGGCGAAACTTCCACTCATTTGAAACATTTTCAAATCATTTAAATCCCCACCATAATACCTCATCTTATACGCACAAGCCGCCCCTTTGTTTAAATCATCGCTTGTTTGTTTTATAAATTCATCAGTGGCTTTTTTGTCTATATCCTTAAACAAATTTTTATTCAAATCTTGGCTTATGTTTTTGGCTATATCTTGGTTAAGTTCTTTTGATAAAAGTGGCTTAAATTGCAAGGTATCAAGGGCATAAAGCTCTATATCTTTGTCAAATTTTGGTGCAAATTTTTCAAGCACCTCATCGCCTTGCGAGCAAGTAAAGACTACATTTTTTAGCTTGGAATTTGCCTCTTTTGTGATTTTGTCAAATTCCTTACCCATATCCTCAAAACAGCCTATTTGCCCGGGCTTTGAAATTTTCTCTTTGCATTCGTGTTCAAGTTTTTTACTTGGCTCGTCAAGTAGTTTTAAGCATTGTTCTACTTGCTTGTTTTTGTTGCGTTCTTGTCTTGCTGTGGCTATTTTATATATCCACCATTTTAATGCTACTTCATCAATAACTAAATTTCTAGCCTCTATCATTCCATCAAGTCGGTAGCAGGCTAATTGTGCGTTACTTTTACTTGTATAAGCCTTTTTTAACATTGTGTCATAGTATTTATCATCGCTCATAAAGCCTATATAATGGGTGCAGCCACAAAACACTAGGCACAAAACAGCCATTATTATTTTCATCATTTATCCTTTATAAATGTCGTAAAAAAGGGCGATTTCTCGCCCTTAAATCGCTACTTTACGCCCTGTGCTTCCAACTTTTTTTGCTCATCGCAGCCCATACTATCACCCAACTTACAAGCCTTTTGAAAGTATTTCATCGCTTGTTTGTCGTTTTTATAGCTGTGCTGAACACTAGCGTAAAAATAGCCTATGTGCCTGCACGATTCTTTGTTGCATTGCTCAACACTAGGCAAGCCCTTTTTGGCAAGTTTCTCGCAAACATCCTCATCAGCCATTTCCGTGCATCTGCCGATAAGTCCTATAAGCTCATCATTGCTTGAGCTTTTGACACTAGAGCCTTTTTGCTTGTCGCAAGCATCCTCATAGCCCAAATCACAAGCCTTGCCGTAGTATTTTTTAGCCGCAATTTCGTCTTTTTTCGTGCCTAATCCTTGCTTATGCAAGTCAGCCGCAAAGGTGCAACCAAAAAAGTTGCCTAAATCACACGCCTTGACATAATACCTCAACGCCTGCTTAAAATTCTCGGCGGTGCTGTATATACCGCCTATTTCCAAGCATTCGTCCTTGTTGCATTTCTCAACGCTCGTCAAGCCGTTTTTGATGAGTTTTTGGCAAGCACTTTTATCTTCTAGCTCCGTGCAGCTTCCGCGCAAATTCGCCAGCTCATCCTCACTCAATTTCCCCGCATTAGCACTTACCACAGCAAGCACCACGCACACAATAAGCTTTTTCATTTTTTCCTCCTTATAAAAGCTTTTTTACAAATTTTTATCTTTAATGCTGTAAAAAAAGGGCGACTTCTCGCCCTTAAAATGCCTTGTGCCTTTGATAAAAGGGGCATTTCGCCCCTTTAAAACTAACCCAAATCAGCCTTTATTGCAACTTTTTAAGCATAAAATCGCACGCCAATTTTAATGCTTCGTCCTGCGTAGAGTTGCATTTCTCTTTAAATTCGGGTAGGTTCTCTTTTATGTATTTAATTCCCCTTTCGCAAGCATAATGCAAATTCAAACCCAAATCACAAGCCTTGTCGTAGAGTTCAGCACCTTTAATAGCCGCGGAAGCTCTTTCTTTTACACTATATTTATTTTTGTTATTTTTGGATAAATCATAAGTATCAAATATATTCTCATATGCATCGGCTGCCAGCACACAATATGGCGCACTTTTCCTTTCGCACGCTTTTTCATAATACTTTATGGCTTGATTGAGGGCTTCTTTGATGGATGAATTATTGTCCCAGCCTCTAAGATACACATTATTTTCCCAGCCCTTATAATAGCACTTTCCTGCAAGCCCATAATTGTTTTCGTTTATCTTTTCCGAAAGAAGTTTGTTGCAAAAGTCCTCGCTATCGTAAATTTCATTCAACTTCGCACAAGCACTTTCCTTCCTATTTTTTACGCAATCACTTTTCAGCGCCTCAAATTCACTCTTGCTCAAATCCGTGAATTCCCACGCTTCCTTGCCCTCGCCACAAGCCGAAAAAGCAAACGCCATCATACCCAAAAGGGCAACTTTAAGTGTCATTGACACAGCCTTGATTTTCGCTTTCATTGTTTATCCTTTCCTCAAAATTTCGGCGATTTTCTCGTAATCGTCTCGTATTTGTTCGTAGCTTACTCGCTTTGTTTGTATGCCACGAGGCGAGGTTGAAAAGAGCGAAACAACTATCTCGCCCTTGCTTTTGCAGTGCGGAAAGTATGTGCTATACTCGTCCCACAGCCAGTCCTCTATGCCCCAAGTCTTAAAGCAGCCCTTGTCTATGGTTGTGAAAACCTTTTGGATTTTCGCGCCCTTTAAAAGCTCGCTCAAATCGACTTTTTTGCTCTCTTTGGCGATGATGCCCTTGTCGCTTGCACTTGTGGGGTCTTTTTTGCAGCAAAGTGCCCAAATATCCCAAAGGGCGATTTTGTTTTTCAGCAAAAAGCTCTTTTTATCGGCGATAGATTTATCCGCCAAATTTGGCGTTTGGAAAACCTCGCCCAAGACTCTCCAAAACACATTGCTTGTGCCGCCGTAGTAAAACTCGTTTTTTTGCGAGGTGCTAAGTGGCGGAAACGAGCCTAAAATCAGCACCTTTGAGTTTTCGTCAAACACAGGTGCAAATGGGTGTTTTTGTGCGTTCATAAGAACTCCTTTGAAGTAGAATTTATCAGTAAAAC
>CAVJSG010000180.1:1174-4156 GCA_963651895.1 Campylobacteraceae bacterium | reverse complement strand
AATTTCAACTCATATTTTCTCCCCAAAAACTCGACTCTGCCGTCCTTTTCGCTCTCTTTTTTTTGAAATTCAGCGAATTTCTTGTTTATCCACGCCTCGTTTTTGTCCAAAAACGCGATGACGGCTTTTTGCGTGTAGTTAAATGGCACACTAAGCTTGAATTTACCTTTGTCGCTGAATTTCAAACGCAGGTATTTCACCCTTTTGAACTCGCAAGCATAGTCAAAGCCCTTGTAGCTCAGCACCCCATTCGTCCTACCCCAGCTCATATAGTCTTTTTCTCTCACTCGAACTTGCTATGTTAAGCTGTTTTCGGTATTTGGCGATGGTGCGCCTGCCTATGCTTATGTCTTGGAATTCCTTTTGCACGAGTTCTAAAATTTTCTCATCGCTCAAAGGCTTTTCGTGGGACTCTTGCCTGATTAACTCTTGGACAAAGTCCTTTATAGCGGCGTTTGAGGTTTCCCCACCCTCATCAAGTGCTGTGGCAAAGAAGGATTTAAGGGGTATTAAGCCTCGCTCGCAACTTAGGTATTTGTTTGCGATGGCGCGCGAGATGGTGCTTGAATTTCGCTCCAAATCCTCCGCGATGTCCGATAATTTCATAGGTTTAATGTCCTTGCCCAAGAAAAAGTCGTATTGATACTCTATAATCATCAACCCCACTTTATAAAGCGTGGCGCGGCGCATTTCTAGGGCATCTACGAGGTTTTTGGCGTCCTTTATGTAGGCGCTTAAAAACTCGTGGGTGAGTTCGTCCGTTTCTATGGAAATTTCGGGGTAATAGTCGTCATTTACCTTGACCTTTATCTCGCCGCTTTCGCGGTAGATGAAAATGTCAGGCACTATGGGCGTGGAGTCCTCGTGGTAGTCGATGAAGGGCGGGGTCTGAATTTTTTTAATCACGCGCAAAGCCTCTTTGTATAGGGGTTCTTTGGCGTAGGATTTTATGTTTTCAAAGTCCTTTATAAGCTGCGCGCAAAGCTCGTAAAGCTCGTCATCTAGCTCGAAATTTTCAAGCGAAAAAAGGTAGGCTTCCTTGTAGTCCTTTGCGCCCACGCCTGAGGGCTCTAAAAATTTAAAGCGTTGCCGCACGCGCTCGATTTTGTCGGCATCCTCGCCGATGACATTTGCGTCAAACTCGAAATAACCATCGCCATTTAAGCATTGAACGACTTTTCGCGCGAGTTCTTGGGACTTTGGCGTGGGGAAAAGCGGCGGGGCGATTTGCTCATCCAAAAGTTCATAAACGCTCTTTTTGGCGACATTCATCGCCTCCAAAGCCTCATAAACAGAGTTTTTGTTAAGCTGCTCGAAGTAGTTTTTCTTGCTATTTGGGCTTTTGCCCTCTTTTATGCTTACGAAGGGATTGTCTTTGCTTAGCTCGGCGAGATTGTCCTTTAAATCCTCGATATTTGCTTGCAGGATGGGCAGCCACGAACGCAGGGTTTGGGAGAGTTTGGCTTTGAGACTTTGGGTAACCTTTTGCTTTAAACTCATTCAAACAGCCTAAATTCAGCGCCTAGATAGTATTTGCGCACATCTTTGTTGCGTGAAATTTCGCTAGAATTTCCACTCGCTAATAAGCTTCCAGCCCTTATGACATAGGCTCTGTCGCAGATTGCTAGGGTTTCACGCACATTGTGGTCTGTGATTAAAATGCCTATGCCAAGTGCCTTTAACTCGTTTATTAACTTTTGAATTTCAGCCACAGCGATGGGGTCGACCCCCGCAAAAGGCTCATCTAGCAGCAAGAATTTAGGTTCCATCATCAGTGAGCGCGCTATTTCACAACGCCTACGCTCGCCGCCACTAAGAGATAAACCCTTGCGAAGCCTTATGGGCTCGATACTTAAAAGCTCTAACATCCTCTCAACCTTCTCCGCAAGGGCTTTTTTGTCCTTAAAAACGATTTGAGCCGCTAAAAGCAGGTTATCCTCCACGCTTAAATCCTTAAAAACGCTGCTTTCTTGGGGCAGATAGCCTATGCCCTCACGCGCGCGTTCGTTTAGGGGTTTGTCCGTTATATCCTTGCCGTCAAGCACGACTTTACCACTACTTGGCGCAATCAGCCCGCAAATCATATAGAAAGTCGTGGTTTTGCCAGCCCCATTAGGTCCTAAAAGCCCTACCACTTCGCCACTTTGCACCTCTAATGAGATGCCGTGTATGATTTTGGCGTTTTTTATGCTCTTTGTTAAATTTACTACCTCTAATTTACTCATACAGCCGATATTTCCTTTTATTCGCTTGCGGCGAAATGTCGATTTTAAGGGACTTCAAGGCCATATTTTTTAAGAAAAGCTCCAAATTTTCATCGCCCCACTCTACCAAATGCAGCCCCGCTTCGCTTAAATTCTCGCACAAACCCCTTTGCAAAAGCCCCTCAAAGCCCACATTGTAAATATCATAATGATAAATCGCCCCCAAATCGCTATCATAGCAGTGCATTATGGCAAAAGTGGGCGAATTTACCGCGTCTTTGCAGCCTCGAAACCGCACCAAAGCCCGCACTAGCGTGGTTTTGCCACTCGCTAAATCCCCCCTTAACAGCACCACACCCGATTTTGGCACGCACTCGCACAATTTTTCAAGCTCAAATTCAGCCAAAACAAACTCCCTCATAGCTTTTGTGCGAACTCGCTTTGGGCGTTTTTGGGGATATTTTTGGTGTTTGGAAATGCCAAAACCTTGTAGCTGTCGGTGCGCTCGGTGAATTTGATATCGATGATGTCGCCTATTTTTAGCACCTTGCTCGCCTTTGCCACCGCGCCATTGACGCTCACAACGCCGCTGCGGCACATATCTTCGGCTACCGCGCGCCTTTTTGTGATACAAACAGCGTTTAAAAACTTATCCACTCTCAACTTCGCGCCTCATTTTGTAAAATTTCGCAAATTTTAACAAAAAATTTTTAAAAATTTGCCTAAAAATTCAAAAAATGGAACAAAAAATGCTTGTTGTGGGAAATTTTTGGTTTAG
>CAVJSG010000180.1:0-1162 GCA_963651895.1 Campylobacteraceae bacterium | reverse complement strand
ACTTTTTAGAAATTTTACAAAATCAAGTTTTGGGTAAAATTTATCAAAAAATTTACCCCACGCGTGATTTTGCGCTAAAAAATAGGCAAATTTAAGCAAAAAATGGCATTTTCTGCCCTAAATTTATGCTACAATTTGCTTTCAAAAGGAAGGGCAATGCAAAATGTGCGCGAGTTTGTGGCGGATGAGGCGGCGAGGCTTGATATTTTTTTGGCAAAATGTCTGCAAAAATCGCGCTCGCAGGTCGCTCAACTCATCAAAAGCGGCGGCGTTAAATGTAATGGCACACCTTGCGAAAAAAACTCATTTAAATTAAAAATGGGAGACAAACTCGAAGTCGTCGAATTTGCGCCGAATTTCGCGACTCAAAATTTAATGCCAAATTTCTCAACCCAAAATTTGGCACAAAATTGCGAAAACCAAAATTTCACACAAAATTTTAAATCCCAAAATGATTTTTTAAACCAAAATTTAATGCAAAATTCTGCCTCGAAAAATGACTTTACTTCTCAAAATTTTGCGCCGAATTTTGTAAGTCAAAATTCAAATTCAAACTTTGCGCCGCAAATTTCAGCCCAAAATTTAAGGCAAAATTTCGTCCCAAAATACCCCATAAACTTCGATATAGCCGTGCTTTACGAGGATAGCGAGGTTTTGGTGCTAAACAAGCCCGCGGGCGTGGTAGTGCATAGCGCGCCAAGCGTGAGGGAGGCGACACTTGTGGATTGGCTTTTAGAGCGGGGCTACACGCTCTCAACGCTCGGCGGGCAGGTGCGTGCGGGGCTCGTGCATAGGCTTGATAAAGGCACGAGCGGGGCGCTCATCATCGCTAAAAATAACGCGGCACACGAGAGCCTCTGCAAACAGCTACAAAATAGGGCTTTGGGGCGATTTTACCTCGCCTTAACCGACCTGCCACTTAAAAATGATACAATCATTGTTGAAAAGCCGCTCATTCGCTGCCCCAAAAATCGCCTCAAAAAGCTAGCTGTAAGCGAGTTTGTAAGGGGTGCAAGGACGGCGAAAACTGCCTTTGCAAATGTGCTTTGCGGTAGGGATTTTGGGCTGAATTTTGGCGAGAATTTGGGTAAAAATTTGGGCGAAAATGTGAATTTTGGAGAGAATTTGAGCGAAAATGTGAATTTTGGAGAGAATTTGAGCG
>CAVJSG010000179.1:1061-4176 GCA_963651895.1 Campylobacteraceae bacterium | reverse complement strand
TTTTTGTTTGAATTTTCTTTTGAATTTGGGCTGAAATTTAGCGAATTTTTAGTTGAATTTTCACGCAAATTTTTGTTTGAATTTGGGTTAAATTTTTCTAAATTTTCACTAGAATTTGAAATGAAATTTAATAAATTTTTGCTTGAATTTTCGCGTGAATTTTTCTTTGAATTTGCATTATTTTCAAGCACCTCGTTAATAAGTGCAAGCCACTGCTGAGCGATATTTTGCGCACTAAATTTCTCACACCTTTTTGCTGCTTCTTTTGTTAAATTTAAGCGCAAATTTTCATCACTCATTAAAAGCGTCATTTTTTCGCTCATAGCTTGGGCGTCATTACAAGGCACCAAAAAGCCGTCCTTTCCATCATTTATCAAGTCTCGCGCCGCATTTTCATAGTCCGTGCTTATCCTCGCCACGCCAAAAAACAGGCTCTCTACAAGCACCGTGGGCAGCCCCTCCACAAAGGAACAAAGGCAGATGATTTTCGCCCTTTTATAAAGGCTTGCTATGTCGCTAGTTGCGCCCAAAAATTTCACGCTGATTCCCAAATTTAAAGCCAAATTTTCTAAATTTTTCCGTAAAATGCCCTCGCCTGCGAGTAAAAATTCATAGCTTTTTTGCAAATTCAAAGGCAACTTTGCCACCGCTTTTAAAAACATAGCAGCGTTTTTATTTGCATCAAGTCGCCCCACAAAAAGCACTACATTTTCTTTTTTTAAATCCTCGCAAAGGCTGAATTCACAGGGGTTTAAAAGCACTTTTACTCGCGGCGTAAATTTTTCATAATAGCTTTTATCACTCGCACTCAACACGCTCAAAGCATTGCAGTAAGGATAAGCTAGCCGCCTTAAAGTGCGCCAAATTTTAGGCTTTAAATAGCTTTGAGTGCTGTGTTCGCTTATAATTAAAGGGGTTTTAAGCCCCCATTTTGCCGCTATACAGGCTATGTTTGTGCTGTCTAAAAAAGAGATGAAAATGTCCGCGCGGCTTGTTTTTAAGGCACTTCGCAGGGCAAAGAATTTTTTAAAACGCGAAATTATTTTGTGGTAAAAATTACTAAATTTAAACTGCGCTAAACTCGACACCACAATGCTTTCGTTGAGTTTGTAAAAAGGTTTTTTATCGTCAAATTTGATGATTTGCACCTCGCAGCTCTTGCAAAGCTCGTTTGCTAGGCTAGTTAAAGCCCTTTCAGCCCCGCCACTGCCCAAAGTAGCGATGATAAAGGCTATTTTCATAGTGTGCGCTCCAAGCTGAGCTTGCCTTGGGCTAGTTTGTAAACCTTATCGCACTGTGCTATCGTGCTTAGGCGGTGTGCGATGATGATGAGAGTCCTGCCTGTGCTTAGTTTGTAGATTTCGCTCATTATCCTCGCCTCGTTGTCGCTATCAAGTGCCGAGGTAGCCTCGTCAAGCACGAGTATTTCGGGCTTTGCGTAAAGTGCGCGGGCTATGGCTATGCGCTGCCTTTGTCCTACGCTGAGTTTGCAGCCCCCATCGCCCACCCTAGCGTGAATTCCCTCGTCCAAACTAGCCACAAAGTCCCTTAAATTCGCCTTTTCGATGACTTCATTTAGCAAATTTTCATCAAATTCATCGCTAAAAGCTATGTTTTTGGCTATGCTTTCGTTGAAAAGGTAGATTTGCTGGGGTATGTAGCCTATTTTTTGGCGATAACTCCCCAAATTTGCGTTGCTCAAAGGCATCCCATCCACGCAAAGCTCGCCCGCTTGGGGCTTTAAAAGCCCCATCAAAATGTCCGCCAAAGTGCTTTTTCCACCCCCACTCTCGCCTATTAGGGCGATTTTTTCGCCTTTTTTTATGGTAAAATCGAGCTTTTCAAAGAGTAAGGGCTTGTTTTTATAGGCAAAATCGACATTTTTAAGCTCAATTTTCTCTATAAACTCTATTTTATCGCTACCCAAAGCCTCATTCTTGCTTGAAAGCACGCTATAAACGATATTTAAAGAGCTTTTGTAAAACAAAATGTCGTTGTAGCAGGTGATTATGCGGTTTGCACTTGGCATAAGCCTGTAAAGTGCGAGCACGAAAAGCGAAATCATCGCCAAAAGTCCCTGCACATCGCCCTCTCGCTGCAAGATGAGCAGCACCACGATGAAAACAAGCACACTAAACCCCACAGCCTCCAAAAACAAGCGCGGCAGGGCACTTGCGCTTTGACTGATGATGTTCGCCCTCGAAAACTCCGCACTTTGCGCACTAAAAAGCTGCGCGGTGTGCCTTTCCTTGCCCCTTAGCTTGATGAGTTTGAAGTTATTTAAATTCACGCTTATGGTTTCAAAAAACTCGCCCATAGCCCGCTCTCGCCGCGCTCCGGCTCGTTTCATTAAGGGCGAAAGCACACGCACTAAAATCAGCGCATTTAAAAGCAAAAAGGCACTCAAAAATAGAGTGATTTGATAATCCACCGCGAGCATAAGGGCGTAGATTAGCCCCACGACAAAAATTTCGCTCATCATCAGCAAGAAAGAAGCTAGCATAGTGGTAAGGTTGTAAGCCTCTTGGGTAATGGTTTTTAAGAGTTCAGAGTGCTTTTGCTGTGTAAATTTTTCATAATCTAATTGCAAATACTTTTCAAAAATTTTAAGGGCAAAGGTGTGATAGCGCCCCTTTGAAAAGCGAGCCAAAAGATAAAAATAAAGCGCGTTCAAAGCCCCACGCAACAGGTAAAAAACTATGAGTGCTAGCCCAAAAAGTGCCACTAGCTCGTGCGTGGGGAGGCTAAAATACTCGTAAATGCCCTTTAAATAGGCATTTTGCTCAAAGAGGCTAAAATCGCTCGCCACGCTCACAAAGGGCATTATGAGGCTGATGGCAAAGCTCTCCACAAGCGAAATAAACACGCTAAAAGCCAGCAAAGCAAGGAAAAACCGCTTATCGAGCGTGCTTAAAATGGCAAAGAGTTTGTTTAGCATAGTTTGCTCCAAAATTCCTATGAATTTGCCCTAAAATTCAGCCTTGTTTTTGAAATTTGCCCAAAATTTCTGCAAAAATTTAAGAAAAATCTTAAATTTTTTAGCCCGAAATTCCTAAATTTACGCCAAAATTCACAAAATTTTGCAAATTTCAAGCCCAAAATCCACGAAAAATCC
>CAVJSG010000179.1:0-1051 GCA_963651895.1 Campylobacteraceae bacterium | reverse complement strand
TTCAAAATCTCGACACTAAAATTCCTAAATTTACTCCAAAATTTCAAGCCCAAATTCAGCCTTTCAACTCCCACTCATAAGCACTTTTGCAAATGGTTTCTAAATCATCAAATTTAGGCTGCCAAGCCGTTAGGGCGCGGATTTTTGCGCTGTCAGCTATCAAAACGCTAGGGTCCCCTGCCCTGCGCGTCGCCATTTCGACTTTAAAATTCACGCCGCTCACCCTTTTCATCATCTCTACGACTTCTTTTACCGAAAAGCCGTGCCCGTAGCCCACATTGAAAAGTCCGTTCTCGCCGCTGTTTTGCAGGTAATCAAGCGCAGCAAGGTGCGCCGCGGCGATGTCATCGATGTGAATGTAGTCGCGCACGCAGGTGCCGTCCTTTGTGGCGTAGTCCTCGCCGTAAATGCTCATTTTATCGCGCTTTCCCGCGGCGCACTCGGCGGCGACTTTGATTAAAAGCGTGGCTTTTGGGTAGTTTTGCCCTATTGCATAACTCATACAAGCTCCCGCGACATTGAAATAGCGCAAAATGCAGTGTTTAAAGCCTAAATTTGCCGCACTTGCATCGCGTAAAACCTGCTCGCTCATTAACTTGCTGCGCCCGTAGGGGTTGATGGGTGCGAGGGGGCTTGATTCGCTGACACGCTCGGTATTTGGCTCGCCATAGACGGCGGCTGTGGATGAAAAGATGAAGTTGCTAACGCCGTTTTCTAGGCACTCGGCGATGAGATTGCTCGTGTTTGCGGTGTTGTTGAGGTAGTATTTTAGGGGCTTTTGCGTACTTTCAAAGACCTCGATACTCGCGGCAAAATGCACCACAGCATCGAATTTATAGGCTTTGAAAAGATTTCTCACGCCCACAAAATCGCACAAATCCTGCTCGAAAAAGCTGAATTTACGGATATTTTGCAGGGCTTCGATGGCTTTTTTGCTGCCCTTGCTAAAATTATCAAGCACGAAAATTTCGTGCGGAGTTTGCAAAAACTGCCGCAACGTGTGCGAGCCTATGTAGCCGGCACCTCCGGTGATCAGGATTTTCATTTTTTG
>CAVJSG010000178.1:1185-4216 GCA_963651895.1 Campylobacteraceae bacterium | reverse complement strand
AAATTATATAATGCTATTCGTATAAAGTTTAGGGAAAATTTACGAAAATTCACTAAAATTTATGCAAAATGCCAAAGAATTCGCACTTTTTGAATTCCTAGATTCTTCGGTCGTGCTTCGCACTTCCTCAGAATGACGGATGGGGTAAAGGCGTGAATTTTAAGGCAAAACCGCCGTAAAAACGGCGAATTTAAATTTTTAAGGAGGCTCAAATGCCAAATATACAAGACTTTCTTACCGATGCGATGCTCGCAAACCTCGACAGCGCAGCGAGTTTAGCCGTGCATTCTAAAAACGCCGAAGTGCTGCCACTGCACCTTTTGTGGGCTTTAAGCGCGAACGCCGCGAGCGTTTTAAATCAAATTTTTAACAAAATGAACACGCCCAAAGAGGCTGTGGAGCTTGAAATCAAAAGTGCGACAGCAAAACTGCCCACTAGCTCTAATGTGGGGCGCGAAAATGTGCGTTTTTCGAGTGAATTCATAAATTCCCTTGAAAGCGCGAGGGGGCTGATGAGCGCGCTTGGCGATGCCTATATAGCCGTGGATACTTGGCTAATGAGTGAGTGTGAGCGCGATGGCACCGCTTCACAAGGCGGTTCTATCAAGGAAATTTTGGGCAAATTTTTGGATTTAAAGGAGTTTAAAAAAGAGCTGCAAGCCCTGCGGGCTGGGCGAAAGATAGATAGCAAAACAGGCGATGAAACCTTGGATGCGCTGAAAAAATTTGGCATTGATTTGACGGCAAAGGCTAGCGAGGGCGGGCTGGACCCCGTTATAGGGCGCGAGGAGGAAATCGAGCGCGTTATGCAAATTCTCATCCGCAAAACGAAAAATAACCCCATCTTACTAGGCGAGCCCGGTGTGGGCAAAACCGCCATCGTAGAGGCTTTAGCACAGCGCATAGTTAAAAAGGATGTCCCAACTTCCTTGCAAAGCAAACGCGTGATAATGCTTGATATGAGCGCGTTAATCGCGGGTGCGAAATACCGCGGCGAGTTTGAGGATAGGCTAAAAGCCGTGGTAAATGAGGTGATAAAGAGCGAAAATATCGTGCTTTTCATCGATGAAATTCACACCATAGTCGGTGCGGGCGCGAGTGAGGGCAGTATGGATGCGGCAAACATCCTAAAACCCGCCCTTGCACGCGGCGAACTTCACACCATAGGCGCGACTACCTTAAAAGAATATCGCAAATTCTTTGAAAAAGATGCTGCCTTGCAAAGGCGTTTTCAGCCCGTAAATGTCGCCGAGCCAAGCGTAAATGAGGCTTTGGCGATGCTGCGCGGCATTAAAGAAAAGCTTGAAATTCACCACAATGTGCGCATAAACGACTCCGCACTAGTGGCGGCTACCAAGCTTTCTAAACGCTATATCAGCGATAGATTTTTACCTGATAAAGCCATAGATTTAATAGACGAGGCAGCGGCTGAGCTTAAAATGCAGATAGAAAGCGAGCCAAGCACGCTTCGCAAGGTGAAAAAGGACATAGAAACCTTGCAGGTGGAAAACGAAGCCTTGAAAATGGAGCAAAATGAGGGCAATGAAAAGCGTTTGGGCGAGATAGAAAAGGAGTTAGCGAATTTAAAGGAACGCCAAAGTGAGCTAAATTCACGCTTTGAGAACGAAAAAGCCGTTTTTAACGCCATCAGCGAAACCAAAAAGCAAATTGACGCCCTAAAAAACGAGGCGAATTTGGCAAAAAGCCGCGGAGAGTTTCAAAGGGCTGCTGAAATCGAATACGGCGAGATTCCAAGCCTTGAAAAGCAGCTGGATAAAAACGATGAGCTTTGGCGCAAGATGAGCGAGGCGGGCGTGCTGCTTAAAAATCAAGTCGATGAGGACTTGGTGGCTGGCATTTTAAGCAAATGGACGGGCATTAGCGTGCAAAAAATGCTAACTAGCGAAAAGCAAAAATTCCTGCAAGTGGAGGCGCATTTAAAAGAAAGCGTCATCGGGCAAGACGCTGCTATGCGGGCTTTGGCGAGGGCTATCAAGCGCAACAAAGCGGGGCTAAACGATGCGAACAAGCCCATAGGAAGCTTTTTGTTTTTAGGACCCACAGGGGTGGGCAAAACGCAGTCTGCTAAGGCTTTGGCGAAGTTTTTGTTTGACGATGAAAGGGCTATGATTCGCTTTGATATGAGTGAATTTATGGAAAAACACAGCGTTTCAAGGCTTTTGGGTGCGCCTCCGGGCTATGTGGGGCACGAGGAGGGCGGCGAGCTTACCGAAAAAGTGCGCCGCAAGCCTTACAGCGTGGTGCTTTTTGATGAGGTGGAAAAGGCACATAAAGATGTCTTTAATGTGCTTTTGGGGATTTTAGATGACGGACGGGCTACTGATAGCAAGGGCGTTACGGTGGATTTTAAAAACACCATCATCATTTTAACCTCAAACATCGCCTCGCAGGAGATTATGAATTTAAAGGGCAAGGAGCGCGAGGATGCCGTGAAAACGCAGCTGCGAGCCTTTTTCAAGCCTGAATTTCTAAACCGCCTCGATGACATCATAATTTTCAACGCGCTTGGGACTGATGAAGCCTTTGAAATCGTAAAGCTACTCTTTAAAGACTTGCAAAAAAGCCTTGAAAATAGGGGCATAAAGGCGACTTTAAGTGAAAACGCTGCACTTTTAATCGCAAAAGAGGGCTTTGATGCGGACTTTGGCGCACGCCCATTAAAACGCGCGATTTACGACATCATCGAAGACAAGCTCAGCACGATGATTTTAAGCGATGAATTAAAGGGCGATGAGAGCATAATCATAGATGAAAAGGGCGGGGAAATCGTCATCGAAAAGGTGTGAAAATTTGGGAAATTTTTGCGAATTTTAGTTTTTTCTTGTGAATTTTGGATTAAATTTGGGCTAAAATTCACAAGGCTAGCTTTAAATTTGGCATTTTTTAAATTTTGCTTGGCAAATTTTTTGGGCTTTTTAAATTCGGCTTGGCTCGTCTTTCAGGCATAAAATCATTTTTTCGCGCCAAATACTGCGCCTTGAATTTAAATTTAACTGAAAACTCACTCTTT
>CAVJSG010000178.1:0-1175 GCA_963651895.1 Campylobacteraceae bacterium | reverse complement strand
CACGCAAAAAATACAAGAATTTGCAAAAATTCACAAAAAAATTCACGCAAATCCAAAACCACAAAGAAAGGATAAAAATGAAAGGGGCGAAAATGAATCAAAAGAAAAAAGCCATCATCTATGGCACGGGGCGTAGGGGGCGGCAGCTGCCCGAACTCATCGAGCTTGATTATGAGATTTTGGGCTTTATAGACGATATTTATAAAGAGAGGCAAATCACCATAAACAAGCGCGTTTATAGGGTTTTTAAAAGCGATGATGAAAGCCTGCTGGGTTTGGATTTTGACAAGGTTTTTATTGCTTATTTTCAAATGCAAGAAAGTTGCGATAAGCTATTAAAACTCGGTATAGATGCTACCAAAATAGATACTAGTTTGGGGCATTTTGACGCAAGAGTTGATTTTATCCGCTCTTTAAGCGCGCAGTTTAAAAAGTATGGCATAAAAGGCAGCGTGGCGGAACTTGGCGTTTTTCAGGGCGATTTCGCGCGCTTTATCAACAAATTTTTCGACTCAAAGCTCTATTTGATGGACACTTTCAGCGGTTTTGATGACAGAGATGTCCAAAAAGAAGGCACAAAAGGCTGCGTGGATTTCATAGACGGCGAATTCACGGACACTTCCATCGAGCTGGTAAAATCCAAACTCCCACACCCCGAGCGAGTGCAGTTCATCAAGGGCTACTTCCCGCAAAGTGCGGCGGGGCGCATCCAAGAGAATGAACGCTTTGCTTTTGTCAATCTTGATATGGACCTTGAAGCGCCCATTTTAGCGGGGCTTGAATACTTCTACCCACGACTAACGGGGGGGGGGGTGATACTCATCGATGATTATTATCACCTGCGTTTTATGGGGGCGATGGAAGCTGTGGATAAATTCGCCTTTGACAGGGGCTTAATGCCTTATCCCATCGGCGATGGCAGAAATGTGTTTTTTGTGAAAAAATAATTTTTTTGCGGAGTTGTCGCGGCAGGGGCGTGAATTTTTTTGGATTGCTTCGCGATTTTTTCAAAACCGCTCGCAATGACTAATTTCTCGCACTTTTTGCGCGTCTTACAAAAAAACGCGTAAATTTTAGAACTCCACAACGACACGAACAAAATTCAAAAATTTCCATAAAAAATCCTAAAATTTAAAGAAATTTAATAAATTTTAATAAATTTCGGCTAAAATTCG
>CAVJSG010000177.1:0-4222 GCA_963651895.1 Campylobacteraceae bacterium | reverse complement strand
GTTAAATTCAGCTTGAATTTTAGTGAAATCTTTTTAAAATTCAAAAATTAAATTCACAAAAATCTTTTAAAATTTCTATCACCCCAACCTCTCGCACACCCTTTTATTGCCCTGCCAATATCCACAAAATTCATTTGAAATAGAGTTATTTTGTAGGCATCTTGTAAGTATATCATCATAAATAGCCTTATTATCCAAACGCCTAGTATCCTCTCTGTAAGCTATCTCGTTTGCATAATTTGAAAGATAAAGCACGCTCATCCTATGCACCTGCCCATAAATCATTCTACGAAGCCTTGCATTAAAACTCTCGCTTTGGTTGTTATTCTCCCCATTTAAACCACTAAATTCACATTGATGATTGACTCGCTTTAAATCATAAACAAAGACTAAATCATCATAAGCCACATTCTCCTCTGTGTGAATTTGAGTGTTTGGGGATATGTTGTTGAAAGCTATGTTGTTAATGTCTTTGTTGTTCTCGCTTTTTAGGACAAAACTCTTTGTGCAGATAGCATTAAAAAGCCCACCAAACGATTAGACTTTTTCTCGTTACTTACTGCCGTGATTACAAGGCTAGTTGTCTGAATTTGTGTTGTTTGTTGCATTGTGCGTTCTTTTCTTTAAAAATTTTCTAATCATTTTCTATTTTTCCTTTTAAAATTTTGCCTATGGTTTGCAAATTTTTTCGTATTTTTACCATTCTCATTTACCTTTATTTTCAAATTTTTAATCCATTTTAAACTACCATTTCATAGGGCTTACAAGCACATTCTTGTGGTTTGCTACATAATTTCGGACTTTTTCACACTCTTTTGCTTTTCAATCTGCAAATTTACTTAAAAATTTTGCAAAAACTTTGATGATAAATTTCATAAAGTTCAGCAATTTTATTTGACTCTAAATCAAGGACTTCCGCAAAAGTTACGAGTCGCAAGGCGAAGTAAAAAAAACTTTAAAATTTCCCTAAATTACATTTGGTGAAATTTGGCAATAAACTATGTATTTGTTTTTCATAGAAGTAATCATAATTTAAAAATCTTTTGATTTGGTTAAGGTTTGATTGTGGTAGAAATTTAACGCCAAATTTGTTAAATTTTCTTTTGAATTTTTTGTAAAATTTGCACTAGAATTCACAAAAATACCAAAACAAAAGTTAGCCACTCGCCGGTTGTGTGAATAAAATAAATTTTAATGGGCGTAGGCTAGACTAGCAAACGCAGCCTGCCAAGCCCAAAAATGCCTTGTCGCGTTAATTTTATTAGCCACGATAAATTTAAAAAAATGGCAAAAGCAATTCACAGCCAAAAATAGCGAATAAACCCTAGCGCTTAGAAAACTGCGGGCTGCGGCGGGCTTTGCGTTTGCCGTATTTTTTGCGCTCCACCGTGCGGCTGTCGCGTGTCAGCAAGCCTTGGGGCTTTAACATAGCCCGAAAACTCGTATCCATCGCAGCCAAAGCCTTTGAGATGCCGTGTCGCAGTGCCTCAGCTTGGGCATTGTAGCCTCCGCCAAGGGTTTGCGCGGTAATGCTCATCGATTTTTCCTGCTTTGTCGCCAAAAGCGGCTGAATGACTTTGAGTTTTATCGCCTCGTGTCCGCCCAGCCAAGTGTTGAGGTCCATTCCATTGACGATGATTTCGCCCTTGCCAGACTTCACCCAAACCTTTGCCACAGCGGTTTTGCGCTTGCCTGTGGCGTATGTAGTTGTCGATTTTGCCATATTATGCCTTTCTTGCGATTTGTGCGGTGTGCGGATGTTCGGCGCCCGCGTAGATTTTGAGCTTTTTAAGCATTGCCCTGCCGAGTGTTGTCTTGGGTAGCATTCCGCGAACCGCGAGTTTATAGAGCTTCACGGGATTTTTGGAGAGTAATTCGCCGAATTTTTCGCTCTTTGTGCTGCCAAAATACCCTGAATGCCTGTGGTAGAGCTTGTCCTCAGCCTTGTTTGCGCCCGTGAAACTTACCTTTGAGGCGTTGATAATCACCACAAAGTCCCCACAATCCACATTTGGCGTGAAGTAAGGCTTATTTTTGCCCCGCAAAATAGTCGCTACTTGGGTTAAAAGCCGCCCAAAGTTCTTACCCTCCGCATCAAGCAGTATCCACTCGCGCTTGATGTCCGATTCTTTCATAATCTTTGTCATTTTTTTCCTTTCAAGTTATGAATTTTCAGTGCTTTTTCTGCGTTTTTTACTTTTAAATGCCTATTTTACAGCGTTTCGAGCTTAAATTTTCTCTCGTTTTTTGGCAAATTTTCAAAATAAAAGTGTGATTGTAGCAAATTTAAGCTTAAAGTTTGCTGAATTTAAGCTAAACGCAAGCTAAAATTTTCAAATTTCTTTCAGCCACACACCAGAATGCAGGCAGTAGGCTATGTAGGCGCGAGTTTTTAGCCCCAAAATCTGCCCCACAGCCACTTTGTAAAGACTCACCTGCGCTTCGTTGCCCATTTTATCGCTCTCGCCCGTCTTATAATCAATCACAAGCGCCTCATTTTCGCTTATACAAAGTAAATCAAGCTGCTTTAACTCGCCATTAAAGCTCAAATTCCGCTCTTTAAAAAGCCTTTTGCCTGCTAAAAGTCCCTGAAATTCAGCGTTTTGAAGCAAATTTCGCGCCCTTTTGAAAAGTTCGTTAAATTCATAATCTCTTAAAAAATGCCTAAATTTATCCTTCGCCCTTTCGCAAAGTTCGTCAAAATTCGCCCCATCAAAAGAACAATGCTGCATAAAAAAGTGAAAAGCGTTACCAAAATAAATCTCTTGGGAATGCTTGAATTCTTTTAACAAAATTTCTTGTTTTCCTACCCTTTCAAAGGGCGGCAGGGTGTTTTCTAGCGGCTTTTTGGGTGCATTTAAAATCACACTTTGTTCTTTCAAAGCCCCTATTTCTAGGCATTCAAGCCTTAAAAAATCATCCGCGTTAAAATAGCTTGGATAGCTTTTATTTATGCAAGTCTCGTTTCGTTTAATGACGATGAGAGCTTGCTTTGCGCGCGTCATCGCCACATAAAGTTTGTTTATATCATCATCCTTTTCCGCCGCGCTCATTTTATCCATAAATTTTTTGTAAAATTCAGGGCTAGTTTTATCGAAAATTTTGCTTTTCATTTGCAAAATGAAGCCCTCATCCACGCTAAAATCAAGCATTATGCTATCCTTGCTTAAATTCGGCTTTGAAAGCCTATCAAGCAAGATGACATTGTCAAATTCCAGCCCTTTGGATTTGTGCACGGTCATAATGCTCACCCCAAGGCTTTGCTCACTTAAAATTTTTAGCTCGCAAGGCTCAAATAAAAGTTGCGCTAAATTGTCCTTGCTAGCCGCATATTCCACGAACTGCAAAAGGGCGATTTCGCTTAAATCAAGGCGCAATTTTTTAGCCAAATATAGCACATTTTGCGCCGCGCCCTTGCTTAAATTTAGCCTTAGTCGAGGTGGCTCAAAGCCCAGCAGTTCCTTTAAAAAAGCCGCATAAAATTCATCGCCAAAAAGACAAAATTTCGCATATTCTAAAATCAATCTCACACTAGCTTTGTTTTCAAGCATTATGTTGCTTTGCGTAAATGCGGGGATTTGCGCGCTTTTTAAAAACTCCAAAATCGCATCCGCGTTTTCATTTGTCCAGCACAAAATGCAAATTTTCTCCCAAGCCACGCCATTTTTATGCAGCTCATCTAGCTGAATTTTAAGCACTTTTAGGGTGCTTTGCATTATACTTTCTTTATTTATCTCGCTTTCATTTGAGCTTAAAACACGCACCAAACCGCCTTTTTTAGTGCTATCTTGTGGGATTTTTTGAGGCAGATAATTTTTAAATTTGTTTTTAAAAGTCTCATTTATAAAAGCCACTAAATTCTCGCAGCTGCGGTAGTTTGTGTCAAGGCTTTGCAGTTTTATTTGAGGAAATTCAGCCTGCAAAAAATCAAAAAGTTCCTTTTTACTTTGCCTAAATCCATAAATACTCTGCTTTTTATCCCCCACATAAAAAAAGCTGCGAAACGCCCGCACGCCCTCGCCTGAGACGAGTTCGGCTATGATGGGTTTTAGAATTTGATACTGAATCACGCTTGTATCTTGAAATTCGTCTATTAAAAGATGAGAAATTTTGCCGTCTAAACGAAAATAAATCATATCGCGTAAATCGCTTTGCACTAGCTGCCAGACGCGTCTTGTAATGTCGGCAAAACTCAAAACATTTTTATCTTTTTGAATGAAAT
>CAVJSG010000176.1:0-4223 GCA_963651895.1 Campylobacteraceae bacterium | reverse complement strand
GCGATGAATTTGCCGTGCCGCGCGATAAAAAAGCCCTTCAAAATGCGGTGCGGCTGCATTTGAGGGATTATAAATGCTCGACTCTGCCAAAGGAACTTGGGCAGCTAAAAAGGCTGCAAACCCTTGTGGCTACGAGCTTTGCGTGCTTTATAAAGCCTATTTGTGAGCTTGAAAATTTAAGGATGCTTGATTTTAGCGGCGAGTGCCGAAATTTCAGCGGCGTGCCTGATGAAATTTGCAAGCTCGTAATAACGGTGGCTAGTGGATTTTGTCTTGGTTTTGGCAAATCGGTGAATTTTTAGGCAAAATCAACAAATTTTATAAAAAATTCACAGATTTTAATCAAGTTTAAACGAAAAAATGATATAGTTTTATTTATCAACTCACAAAGGTGTATCAAGCTGCAAGAAAGGGCGGAAAATGGCGGAATTTGGCAAGAGCGCAAATTTAGTAGATAAAACAAATCCCTTAAATGTGGATAAAAACATTGTTTTTAGCGATTTTTTAGCTGAATTTTTAAGTATTTCAAGCAATGAAAAAGGCTTTCAAGAGCAAACACGAGAGATTAAAGATTATATTAAAAGGCTAAGCGATGCCGATATGAAAGCTATTTTAAGGGATATTGGCACTATACCTGAGTGCATACAGGCTAGTTCTTCAAGCGAAAAGCTCTTTTCAAAGGCTTCTGATATAGTTCTTGCTCGTGCCTTTGAAATGCTTGGTTTGAATGCGGAAGTATCTTTTGAACGCTCCGATAGTGCCGATGTAGTGGCAAAAAGTGAGCTTCATTATAGTCTTGTGGCTGATGCAAAGTGTTTTAGGTTAAGTAGGACGGCTAAAAATCAAAAGGATTTTAAAATTTCAAATTTAAGCAAGTGGCGTGGCAAAAATTACCATTTTGCCGTGCTAGTGGCTCCGTATTTTCAATATCCCAAAAAAGAAAGTCAAATTTATGAATCAGCCTTAAAGGACGAAGTTTGCATTTTGGCTTGGGAACATATTTTGATTTTGCTTGAAAATAATATAAAAGAGAGTCAAGCACTTTCGCTTGAACACATTTGGGCTAGACCAAAAATGCTTAACCGAGAATCCAAAATAGAAAACAAAAAAATGTGCTTACTGCCCGATATGGATGATTATATCGCCAAAACTTATAATATAAAAAACTTCAAAGAAAAGCTAAATTTATACAAAAATAATATGATTGAAAGAAGTAGCAATGAGCTTGTTTATTACACAAACGAAATGGCAAAATTTAAGAATTTAAGCAAGGAAGAAACGATAAAAAGGTTGATAAAGGAAGCAAAATTAGAAGAAAAAGTCAAGGCTATAAAGGCATTTATCTCTAAAATGGGGCTTGAATGATAAATAGAATCGAACTTGGCGACTCCATTGAACTTATAAAAACGGTTGAAACTCAATCCGTGCATTTGATACTCTCTGATATACCCTATGGGATAAATTATGAAGAATGGGATGTCATACACAACAACACAAACTCTGCCTTACTAGGACACAGCCCTGCCCAAGATAAAAGCACGCTTTTTAAAAGTCGCGGAAAGCCCTTAAATGGCTGGTCAGAAGCTGATAAAAACATAGCAAAAGAGTATTATGAATGGTGTTTGCAATGGGCTGGCGAATGGCTTAGGGTTTTAAAGCCGGGTGCTAGCTGCTTTGTGTTTGCTGGTAGGCGAATGTCGCACCGCTGCATATGTGCGTTAGAGGATGTTGGCTTTATTTTTAAAGATATGATTTCTTGGGAAAAGGATGCGGCTGCTTATAGGGCGCAAAGGATTTCTTGCGTTTTTGATAGAAGAAATGACGAGACAAATGCAAAGAGATGGAAAGGCTGGAAAATAGGGAATTTACGCCCACTTTTTGAGCCTATACTTTGGTTTATGAAACCTTACCCCATAGGCACAACATTGACGGATAATGTGCTAAATTACGAAGTCGGCGGCTTTAATGAAAATGCACTCAAAGAGTCTAATACACTAAACAAAGGCATTGAAATCTGCTCTAATGTCCTAAAAATAAAGACGCAAAACACGGATAGAGGGCTACACCCTACGCAAAAAGCCTTATCGCTTATGGAAACGCTAATAAAACTTGTTACAAAAGAAGGACAAGTAGTGCTTGACCCCTTTTGTGGCTGTGGGACGACTTTGCTTGCCGCAAAGAATTTAAAGAGAAATTATATAGGTTTTGAAATCAACCCAAAGCACTATGAGAGCATATTAAAACGGATTTGAGTTAATTTTTTATCGTGTTGTAAATTTAAAATTTTTACAAAACTATGATAAAACTTGGGGAAAATTTATAAAAATTTGCAAAATTTTTGTGAGTTTTCTAAAAAAGCGTTATAGCAAGGCTACGGCAGTAGTCGAAGCAATACATAAAAATTCCACTTAAAAAACATAAAAAACAAGAAATCTATCATTGCGAGACTTGACAAAGTCAAGTCGTGGCAATTCACATTTTATCGGCTGTTAGCCTTTACAATTTCAAGAAACACTACTTAAATTTATGCCTTTTAGCAAATTTCACTCAAAAATTTGCTAAAATTCACGCTTTTTTACGAAATTTAAATGGCGTAAGGGCAAATTTAACTCGTGGCAAGTCCCATTACAGAGGATAAATTTAGCAGTGGTGCGGCGCAAAGTTCGCCCCAAAAGATAAATTTATACTGCGAACACGGCGCAAACCCCGCAACAAAGGACATTTCAAGCACGAAAGCACAAATTTAATTCGCCAAAATGCCCACGCAAAAAACAAAAAAACGACAAACAAAAAGCAAAGGAAAAATAAATGAAAATCCTAGTCGCTATGAGTGGCGGGGTCGATAGCACCATCACCGCCTACACCCTGCTGCAAGCCGGACACGAGGTGCAAGGCTGCTATATGAAGCTGCACGGCAAGGCAGGCTATCACGAGACGAACATCGCGCGGGTCGAAAAGGCGGCGCTCTTTTTGGGCATAAAGCACCACATTTTGGACTTGCAAGAGGATTTTAAAGAACGCGTGTATATGCCCTTTGTAGATACTTACAGGGCTGGCAAAACGCCCAATCCCTGCGCTTGGTGCAACCGCTTCATCAAGCTTGGCAAACTGCTTGAATTTGCCAAGTCGCTTGGCTGCGAACGCCTAGCCACAGGGCATTACGCGCGTATCGAAAACGGGCTGCTTAAAACTGCGCTCGATGAAAGCAAGGACCAAAGCTATTTTCTCGCAAACGCGGACAGGGCGGCTTTACCTTATCTCATCTTTCCGCTGGGCGAGCAGAAAAAAGAAGCCGTCAAAGCCCTAGCCGCAAGCATTAGCGAGCTTTCAAGCTTTGCGAGCCAAAAGGAAAGCAGCGAGATTTGCTTTGTCGAGGACAGCTACATAGGGGTTTTGCGCCAATTTATGCAGACAAACGCGCCCGGCGAGGTGCTAAACGCAAAGGGCGAAGTGGTGGGCACTCACGAGGGTTATATGCACTACACCATCGGCAAGCGGCGCGGTTTTGAGGTGCGAGGTGCGCACGAGCCGCATTTCGTGCTGCAAATAAAGCCCGAGCGCAATCAAATCGTAGTGGGGCGCAGGGACGAGCTTAGGGTGAGCGAATTTGGGCTGGAAAAAATCAATTTGCTGGCGGACGAAAACAAATTTGCTGAATTTGAGGGCGAAAATTTTAATTTTGAATGCGAGGTAAAAATAAGATACCGCAGCAAATCCACGCCCTGCGTAGTCGAGGTTTTGAGTGATAAAAGCGCGAAAGTAAGGCTTTTAGAGCCCGTGTATGGCTTGGCTGGTGGGCAAATGGCGGTGTTTTACAAAGGCGACACGGTTTTAGCAAGCGGGTTTATTTCTTAAAATTCACGATTTGACGCGGATTTTTTGGGGCACATTTTGTAAATTTTAATCTCATTTATGCTTGTTTTAACAAGGCTCTATGGATTTTTCGGTAGTCCGCCACCGCAAATATGGCTATTATGCGCAATGTGTGTTATTTTAGTTATATTTACAATTCAAAACGAAAAATTTCTCGCAAAATTTAAACGACAAAAAATTCAAAGTAAAAAATAAAAAAACAACTTCGCAGACTTGTCTCATTTACTAAATTTAAGTAAAAAATCCCCTATGAAATTTATTGTGAAATTTATAAATTTAAATCCAAAAAAAAGAGAAATTTAGGTATGAAATTTACAAATTCAAATTCAAAAGAAAATTTTAGGCAAAGG
>CAVJSG010000175.1:1482-4269 GCA_963651895.1 Campylobacteraceae bacterium | reverse complement strand
ATCGTTGCGAAGCACGCCTGATGGGGCTTGCTTTATGCTCACACTCGCCGCAAATGCGGTGGCAGCGAGCATAGCCACACAAAATAATTTTCTCATCTTTTGTCCTTTCGTTTAAAATTTGGCAAATTTTTTCCAAAATTTGTGAATTTTGTGTGAATTTTTTGAGAAATTCACAAATTTTGCGCTCAAATTTGCGACTTTCTTGCAAATTTTTAATCTGCAATTTTGCCTTGCAAAACTCGAATCTACTTGGCTAAAAGCTAGCAAATTCAAGTTGCGTGGGGGAAGTATAAAGCCAAAATCTTACAAAAGCGTTAATGTAGGGTTGCTGTTTGGTTAATGCGCTGAATTTCATTGAAATTTGGGGGCAGCTTGCGGAATTTTTGCTTAAATTTTACAAAATTTGGGCGAATTTTTGTGGAGGCGCAATTTTTGTGAATTTTAGGCGAATTTTTACTCAAATTTAGGGCAAAATTTGTGAATTTTGTAAATTTTGCAAAAACTCAGCCACACCTACAAAGCCCACGAGTCTTGATTTTTCGCTGCCTTTTTCAAAAAAAATCAAAACGGGCGGGGCGAAAACGCCAAATTCACGCATTATTTCAAGCTGTGCCTCGTCATTATCGCTGATGTCGATTTTAACGAGTTTGTAGGGCTTTAAAGCCTCGCGCACGCGCCCATCGGCAAAGGTTTTCTCGTCTAAAAGCCTGCAATTTTCGCACCAAGAGGCTGTAAAATCAAGCAAAACTTTGTCGTTTTGGGTTATGGCGTTTTGAATTTCATTTAAATTCCCTAAAAATTCAAAGTTTAAATCGCTTTTTTCGCTTTGAATGCCTAAATTTAAAGGGTTTAGCAAGGATTTGCCCCCCCAAAGTCCGCCTAAAAAAAGGCTCAAAGAATAGGCTAAAACTAGTAGCAAAACCGCTTTTTTAAGGCGTGCTAGCGTGTTTGTCGCGGCTTCAAAAAGCCCCATAAACACGGCAAAAAACACGCCCAAAACTCCGTAAAGTGCGAGTGTAAGGGCGTTTGGCATTATGCGAGCTAGCACCCACACCGCCATAGCCAGCATCACAAAGCCAAAAAGCGTGTTTATCTTTTGCATCCACGCCCCAGCCCTTATAAATCCAAGTCCCGCGCCCACAAAAAGCAGCGGAACGCCCATCCCACAACTTAAAACAAAGAGCGAGAGCCCTCCAAGTGCGAAATCCCCACTATTTGCGATATAAAGCAAGGCAGCACCAAGCGGTGCAGCCACGCAAGGACCCACTATGAAAGCCGAGAGAAAGCCCATCACAGCGACACTTGCGATGCCTTTGTGCTTGGGCGTGAATTTGGCTAAATTTTGCGGCAGCGAAAGGCTGAAAACCCCAAAGCAAGCAAGGGCTAGCAGCACGAGAATCAGCGCGAAAAAGCCTAGCACAAGGGGCTTTTGCAAGAGTCCTTGCACGCTAGCCCCTAGTGCTGCGGTGATGACGCCTGCGATGGCGTAGGCTAGGGACATAAAAAGGACATAGACGAGTGAGAGGGCAAAGCCTCGTTTTTTGCTTGGTTTTTCAGCACTTTGCGCGAGTATGAGGGCTGAGAGTATCGGCACCATAGGCAGTGTGCAAGGGGTAAGCGAGAGCAAAAGCCCATAGCCAAAGAAAATGGCGAGGGTTAGAAAAACATTTTTTTCTTGCAAATAATGCGTGAATTTGCTTGAATTTGAATTCTCGCTTTTTAAGCTGAAATTTTGCGCTTTTTCGCTTGAAAAGGCGATTTTATAGAGCTTTAAGCCATTTCGTAGCTCGCTAGCTATGCTAAATTCAGCATTCATAGGGCGGTAGCAAAAGCCAGAATCCGCGCAGCCTTGATAAAGCAGTCTCAAACGCGCCCTTTCTATGCCTAAATTTTCGAGCAAAATTTGGGGCAAATCAAGTCGCACGGCTTTGTAGAAAACTTCCTCGCCGTCTTTGATGATGTGGCTTGGCAAGGTTAAACGCCCTGTGATGTCGCTGCCATTTAGCAGGACTTTGAGCTGGTTTTTGTAAAGGAAAATGCCATTTGCTAGGCTTATTTTCACGAAAACGCCTTGCGAGTCGCTTCCTTGCGTGATTTTAAAGGCTTGTTTGGGGGTTAAAACGGGGGCGTTTTGGGGCGAATTTTTGTTTAAATTTTGGGTTAAATTTGCATTTTGGAGTGAATTTTCGCTTGAATTTTGGGCTAAATTTGAATTTTCGTCTAAATTTTCACTAGAATTCACGCTTTTTTGCGAATTTTCGGTTGAAATTTGTGAATTTGGGCTTGAATTTTGTGAATTTTCGCCCAAATTTGCGCTTAAATTTGAATTTAAATTTGAAATGGCGTTTGATAAGGGGCTAGTGTTTAAAAGCCTATTTGCAAGGCTTTTGTCGCTAAAATTTTCGCCATTTTCAGCAAAGTTTTGCGCCATCAAAACGCTTTCAAAAGCCGCATTTTCAGCACTCGCACCGCTTTTAAAGCCACTTGCAAAAGCCCCCAAAATCCCAAAAAAGCACAGCGAAACGAAAAAAAATCTCATAAATTTCCCTTAAAAATTTGCGCGAATTTTAGTAAATTTTGCTAAACTTATGGAAATTTTTTGTGAAAGGATGGCTATGAAATCCCAAAACCACAAGGCGAAAGAGGCTGAAAAGCTCGCTATGAAAACCATCGAGGCGCATTTTGCCGAGGAAAATGACGAGGGGCTTTTGAAGTTGCAACAAAAGCAAGAAAAGCACCACAAACACGGCGCAAATTCACGCGAAAAGGGCGAGAATTCGCAAGAAA
>CAVJSG010000175.1:0-1454 GCA_963651895.1 Campylobacteraceae bacterium | reverse complement strand
GAATTTAGCCGCGCCCAAGCCCAAAAAGGACGAAAAAGACAAAAAATATGTCAAAATCAAAGTAAAAAAGTCCGTTTTGGAGTATGAAAAAGAGCTTATCGAGCTTCAAATCGAGCTTTTGAAATTCCAAAATTTCGTCAAGGAAAAGGGCTTAAAAGTGCTGATTTTAACGGAGGGGCGAGACGCTGCGGGCAAGGGCGGGGCGATAAAGCGCCTGACTATGCACCTAAACCCTCGCGGATGCCGCGTAGTCGCCCTTGAAAAGCCAAGCGATGTGGAAAAATCGCAGTGGTATTTTCAACGCTATATCTCGCATTTGCCAGCTGCAGGCGAAATCGTGATTTTTGACCGCTCGTGGTATAACCGCGGCGGAGTCGAGCCTGTGATGGGCTTTTGCACGCCCGAACAGCACAAGCATTTCTTGCGCGAAGTGCCAAATTTCGAGGAAATGCTCGTGGATAGCGGCATAATTTTCTTTAAATTTTATTTTTCAGTGTCCAAAGCCGAGCAGCAAAGGCGCTTTGAAAGCCGCAGGAATGACCCTTTGAAGCAGTATAAACTCTCGCCGGTAGACCAAAAATCCCAAGAACTTTGGGACAAATACACGGTCGCCAAATACTCTATGCTGCTTGCCTCAAACACGCCCAAGTGCCCTTGGATCATCATCGGCTCGGACAAGAAAAAGAAGGCGCGGCTGAATTTGATGCGCTACATCCTGCAAAGCGTGGATTACACGGACAAAAGCGCGGACATAAGGCTGCCCGATGCCGAACTCGTGCGCAACGGCTCGGAGGAAATCAAGCGAATGGAAATCAGCCTAAACAAGGGCGATGAGAGTTTTAACAAACTTGATAAACACAAAAAGGCGCGCGATAAGAGTAAGGGCGTGGGTGCTGCGGCTGAAAACGCGTGAATTTTTGTGAATTTTGAACGCTTTTTGGGCGTGAAATTTGTGAATTTTTGCGTTAAAAAAAGCGTGAATTTTCTTTGAATTTTTGGCGAATTTAAAGTGGAATTTTATGAATTTTTTAAGAAAAATTCACGCCAAATTCGTCATTGCGAGCCTTGACGAAGTCAAGGCGTGGCAATCCACAACCCAAAAAGCTGTGGCGTTCGCCATTTTTAGAAACGCCATTTAAATTCACGCCTTTCTTAAAAATGGTAAAGGCTAACAGCCTTTGAAAGTATGGATTGCCACGACTTTGCCGCGCTACGCTCGCAAAGTCTCGCAATGACACAATGATTTAAATTTGGAGTCAAAATGATAGAAAAAATCAAATCTTTAAGCGAGAAATTTTACCCACAAATCAAGGCTTTGCGCGAGAAAATTCACGCCGAGCCTGAGTTGAGTTATGAGGAATTTAACACCGCAAAATTAGTGTGCGAAGTGCTTGAAAAGGCGGGCATTGCATACAAAAAAGGCATAGCCAAAACAGGCGTTTTGGCTTGGATAG
>CAVJSG010000174.1:0-4281 GCA_963651895.1 Campylobacteraceae bacterium | reverse complement strand
ATCCGCACTTTTCGCACGATTTAAAAATCTCGCAATGACGAAACGAACCGAAATTCTACCCAAATTTTCTTAATAAGATTCATTTTATCTTTTTTAATTTTGCCAAAATGATAACACAAATTTTTAAAAATTCGCCAAATTTTCTCAAATTTTAATGCCAAATTCAACGCCTTTTCGCAAAAAAGCCAAAAAAATTCAAAAGAAAACCAAAAGTTAAGGAAATTTTTTGCTATAATGACGAGAAATTTTTAAAAAAACGAGTTTTAAATTATAAAAAAAGCAAGATTTAAACCAAAATTTCACAACGAAAAGGAGCATTTTTGGACCAGATTCCCCCCGCGATAAATGCGGGATACTCTACACTTATGATTTTCGCGGCTTTGTTTTTTGTGTGTTTGAACGGCTTTTTCGTGCTGTGCGAGTTTAGCATCGTCAAGGTGCGCCACTCCAAGCTCGAACAGCTCGTCAAGGAAAAAAGAAGCGGCGCAAAGCAAGCCCTAGAAATCTCATCAAAGCTTGACACCTACCTCAGCGCCTGCCAGCTAGGCATCACGCTAAGCTCGCTAGCACTTGGCTGGCTTGGAGAGCCCGCCATCGCAAGGCTGCTCACCGCGTGGCTCGAAAATTCCACGCTTTCGCCCGCCTTAATCCACACCATTTCCTTTGTCATCGCCTTTTCGCTCATTACGCTTTTGCACGTGGTGCTTGGCGAGCTAGTGCCAAAGAGCGTAGCCATCGCACTTGCCGAGAGGACGGCGCTTTTAGTGGCTCGTCCGCTGCATATCTTTTGGCTGCTTTTTTACCCGCTCATTCGCACCTTTGACTTCCTCGCCGCACTTGGCTTGAAATTCATAGGCATCAAGCCTGCGCGCGAAAGCGAAACCGTGCATTCTGATGAGGAAATTAAAATCATAGCCAGCGAGTCGCAACGCGGTGGGGTTTTGGACGAATTTGAAACGGAGATTATCCGCAACGCTGTGGATTTTAGCGACATAGTCGCCAAAGAGGTGATGACACCGCGCAAGGATATGATTTGCCTGAATAAAAGCAAATCCTACGCCGAAAATATGAAAATAGTCAGCGAGTGCAAACACACGCGTTTTCCATACATTGACGAGAGCAAGGATAGCATTTTGGGGATGATTCACATACGCGACCTCGTTAAAAACGAGATAAATGGGGGCAAAAAGAGCCTCGATGAGTTCGTGCGCCCTATGTTTTTGGTGCCTGAGAATGTCAGCATCTCCAAAATCCTCGTAAGAATGAACAAAGAACGCACCCACACAGCCCTCGTAGTCGATGAATACGGCGGCACAGCGGGGCTCATCACTATGGAGGACATAATGGAGGAAATCGTGGGCGACATAAATGACGAGCACGATGATGCCAGCGAGAATTACAAGAAATTAGCCGAGAATATCTATGAATTTAAGGGGCGTTGCGACATTGAGAGCGTGGAGGAGTTGCTAAATATCGTGTTTGCTGAGGATTTAGACCAAGTAACCATAGGCGGCTATGTGTTTAATCTGCTAGGACGCTTGCCTGTCGTGGGCGACAGGGCTGAGGACGAGCTTTGCTATTATGAAGTCAAGCGAATGGACGGCAACGCGGTGGATAAGGTGAAGGTGGTGAAAAAAGAGGTGGAAGTTTAGGGTTTTTGTGAGAAAGTGTGGATTTTAGGACTTGGTGTATTTTTTATGGCTTAAATTTTGGCGTGAAATTTAAGTATTTTGTGTGAATTTTGGGTGCTTTTTGGCTTAAATTTGTTTTTTAAGGGCTTTGCGTAAATTTTGGGCGTTTCGCAAAATTCTATGCCTTGAATTTAAATTTGATGGAAAATTCACGCCTTTTTTCAAAATGCGTGAATTTTCTTTTGGCAAAATTCGCGCAAAATTTATGCCACGCGTGAATTTTTTTGTATGTGTGTTGTCATTGCGAGCGTTGCAAAAGCAACGCGTGGTGTCTGCACGTAGCACCAACCCACACCAGTGCAAATCCACCCAATAAGCGCGTTTTGTAAATGAAAATCTACACTTAAAAGTGTGCTTTGCTCAAATTCTACTCCAACCCCACACACACACAAAAAAAAAATTCTCATTTCCCCTTTCATTTTGATAAAAATTTCACACTCAATTCACACTTTCTCCCTAAAATTACACTCGAAATTTTATTTTAAAGGACAAAAAATGAACAAAACGAAGTTTTTCAGGTATCTGCACATCTATGTGAGCCTGTTTTTCTTGCCTGTGGCGCTACTTTACGCGGTTAGCGGCATCTCGTATATCCTCGGTGCTGACGAGAACACGCTGGCAACACACCAAACCTACACAGCTCGTGGCATTCAGCTCGTTCAAGGCAACGAGCAAGCCCAAATCCTCGGCATCCTAAACGCGCAAAACATCAAAGCACCCGATGACACCGCCATCCGTGCCGACCGCAAACGCGGCGGAGTAACGATGGGCGGCGTACATTACAGCGTCAATGCCAAGCCCCAAGGCGGCGATTTGCTCATCACCGCGACCACGCGCAGCCTGCTAGGCGACATAATCTTGCTGCACAAAGACAAGGGCGGCTGGTATTTCAGCGTCCTAGCAGTGGGCTTTGGCGTAACACTCGTGCTGCTCTATGTTTCAGGGCTGATGATAACGCTTTTTGCAAGCAAAAAAGACCGCAAACCGCAACTCGTGGTGCTTTTTCTCGGCGTTTTAGCCTGCCTCATTTTAGGCTACGCTAGCGTTTAAAATGCTAAAAATTCACGCTTTTTAACGCAAAAGGCGTGGATTTTAGTACAAAGGCATAATTTGCTGAATTTTTGGGGTAAGTTTTATGAACTTAGATTAAAATTACGCAAAAATAGCAAAAAATTCACGGCAAAAATTTTATAAAATTTAAAGGCGAAAATTCACGCAAAATTTGAAAATTCAAAATAAAAATTCACCCAAAAGAAAGCGATAAAATGAGCGCGCAAGGCAAAATTTACATCTTCGGCGACACGCACGGGCAAAATGAAATCCACAAAATTTTCCTTGTCGATGAGTATGAAAAGGACGATTTCATCATAGTTTGCGGGGATTTTGGCTTGCTTTGGAGAGATAAAATTTCAAAAGAGGAACAAAGTGTCATTGATGAACTCGTCAAACTGCCTTGCACCCTGCTTTTTTGCGATGGCAACCACGAGAATTTCAACCGCCTAAAAAGGCTAAAAAGCGTGGCGAAATTCGGCGGCGTGGCGGGCGAGTATATCAAGGACAAGGCTTATCATTTGCGCCGTGGCGAGATTTATGAGCTTGCGGGGCGAAACACCTTTGTGATGGGCGGTGCGTTAAGCATTGATAAGCGTTTTCGCACGCCAAATTTCTCGTGGTGGGAGGGCGAGGCGATAAGCGATGAGGATTTGCTGCACGGCTTACAAAAAATCCGTGAATTTAAAGGCGAAATTGAGCTTGTCATCACGCACACCTGCCCTTACAGCTTCCTAAAATTCGTGGCTCGTTTCATCGACATAGCCCACAAAACCCAAGACACAAACACCCAAAAGCTTGAAACCCTGCTGCAAGCCTTGCTAGACAAGAAAATAAGCACACAAAATTCCTGTTTCGCAAGGAATATCAACGCTTTTCAGGGCAAAAATATGGAGTGGTTTTTCGGGCACTGGCACGCGGATTTTGACTTTGAGTTGCCTTGTATTAACGCTCACTGCGTGTATGATATGGTGCATAGGATAAGTGGCGGCAAACGCGTAGCGACAAGGCTAAATAGCCCTGAAATTGATTTTAATATGGGCTATGGGTGCGAGTGAGTTTTGATTTTAAATTTGCTTGAATTTGCATTGAATTTGGTGAGAAATTTTTAAAAAATTCACAGGAATTTTGCGAAAAAATTCACATTTTAAAAAGCCTAAATTTTTACGGCAAATTTTGGCTAGAATTTGGCTTTAAAAAACAAAAAATTCAGCATAAATTGAATCACAATTTAGGTGGCAAAAATGCAAAAATACATTCTAAAAAACAAAGACATTGATATTTTAAGTTTTGAGTATTTTGTCGAGAAAAAGCAAGGCGAATACGGCGTGGATATACGGCAAAATTTTCAAAATATCACTATTTTAAATGCTGATTTGCTGCCGCTAACTCTTGCTTTGGATAATGATGAAAGCGAAAATGGCAAAGCCCTAGAAAAATGGATAAGAAGGCGAAAGATACCCTCGCACAGAAAATTCGCAAGAGACATATTAGACGCTGCTGGCATAGGCGATTTAGAGGGCTATATTAGTGTTTCTTT
>CAVJSG010000173.1:0-4301 GCA_963651895.1 Campylobacteraceae bacterium | reverse complement strand
CAAAATTTCCCAAAAAATTTACCTCTCCCTAAAAACTAGAACACTTTTTGCTTATACAAGTAAAAAATTCATAAAGAAAGCACAAAAGCAAAAGCAAAAAATTTCAAAAATTTTTCTATATAAAGGTATAAATTTTTTACCCACTTTGTCGATTTGTGCTTTTGAGTAGAAAATTTTAGTAGTCAGTGAAATTCTCAACAGGAAGGGGGATAAGGCTATGTTAGACGCTATCGAATCAAGCAAGATTGTGAGTGTCAAAGCAGGCACAGGAAAGGCGGAAAATGGTGCTTCGGCGATAAACAAAAAAGCCCGAGACACCAAAAACACGGAGTCTAATTTGGTGCAAAACGCACAAAAGCTCGAAGAGGACACGAAAGAGCAAGGCGCGGAGCAGTTAAAGCAGCTCGCAAAGGAACTAAACGCCCAAATGGACTTGCTCAACACAAATATCGCCTTTGATTTCAGCGATGAGACCGAGAGGCTGTATCTGCGCGTGCTAGAAAAAGACACAGGCAAACTCATTAGGGAGTTTCCAAGTGAGGATGCTAGGGCTCTTGCGGGGTATTTTAGAAACGCCGTGGGGCTGTTATTTGATGAGGAGAGTTGAAAATGGCATCAGGAACATTAGCAAGTTTGGGGCTTGGCTCGGAGGTTCTCACTAGCGATACCTTAGAAAAACTTAAAGCAGCCGATGAGAGTTCGAGGGTAAAGCCCTACGAGACGAAAATCGAAACAAACACAGCAAAGCAAAAGGCGCTCACAGAGCTTACCACAAAGCTCGCATCCTTTCAAAGCGCGGTGTCATCGCTAAGCGACTCGACTTCCTTTGGCAAAAGAAAGGTTACAGCGAGCGTTACGGGCGATAGCGCGGCGGCTACGCTGACGGCTAGCAGCGGCGTAAGCGTGCAGAATTTAAGCGTAAATGTCTCACAAATCGCCCAAAAGGATGTGTATCAAAGCAAGGGGCTTGGCAGCGAATCCGACAGGGTGCTACAAACAGGGCAAAACCCCGCAAGCTTCACCATACTTCAAAACGGCAAAGAATACACCATAAAAGTCGAGGCAAACACCACTTACTCGGATTTGGCAGACAAGATAAATTCAGCCACAGACGGCAATGTCATCGCCAAACTAGTCTCCACAGGCGAGAAAAACACGCCCTACCGCTTCACGCTTTCAAGTAAGGAAACAGGCACGGACAACGCCATCACCTTTTTTGCAGGCACGAAAGACGCCTCGGGCATTTATAGAGAGAGTGCGGATGCCACAGCCATACTTGGAAATTTAGGCTGGAATTTAAAAAATAGCATAGACGAAGCCGATATGAGCGGCTTTTCATTTAGCGGCGGTTCGCGGGTGAGCGGGGTAACAAATTTAAACGACCAAATAGGGCAAAACATTCAATTTACGCTATGGGCGGGCGATGAAAAATTTGAAATCGAGGCTTACAGCAACGAAAGCTACCAAATGCTCATCGACAAAGTCGCAGCCCAAACAAACGACAAGGTAAAAATCACCGCAAACAAAACCACAAGCGGCTACACCTTTAACTTCGCCGCAGGCGACAATGCAAGCAGTTCGACAAAAATCAAAATCTTTGACGGCTCGCTTGATGCCACGACAAACACCTACAAAACCGACTCTAACACTAGCAACTTCTTGCAAAACACCCTTAAAATCGGCATTTCAAAGGGCTTTTCTCTCGATGACGCGGGCGGCAATTATCAGCTTAAAAAGGCGCAAGATGCTGAATTTACGCTTGATGGCGTGAAAATGTATCGTTCTAGTAACGCTGTTAGCGACATAGGCGCGGGCATAACGCTGAATTTGCTAAAAGCAGGGGAGATAAATTTCGACATAAAGCAAGACAGTGAGGGGCTTACGAGTGCGATGGAGGAACTTGTGGAGTCTTACAACGAGCTTGTAAATTACCTAAACGAAGTTACGGCTTATGATAGCGAGACGGGCACTTCGGGGGATTTGGCAAATGTCAATGAGATAAAAACCCTGCGAAATTCCATAAACAAAATTTTGTTTAGTTCGCAGTCCATAGAGGGCAAAAGCACCGATGAGGACGGCAACACCGTTACTACAAATGTGCTTGTGTCCGTGCTTGATTTTGGCATAGGCTTTGTGGATACGACAAATTCATCAAGCAGGCTTGGGCTGATGAAATTTGACAGCGCAACCTTTGAGACAAAATTCGCCGCAGACCCTGACTTTGCGGAGAAATTCTTTGCTAGCACCACGGACTTTGAAACCATAAATGTAGTAGGCAGTGCAGCCGCACTCACAAGCGACATAGACTTTAAAAACCAAGAATTCAAGCTCATTTATGGCGGCACGACTTATGATTTAAGCAAGGACGCCGATGGCAACGACTTCAAACTCACAGGCACCACAGCTGAGGAAAGGTCGCAAAAATTACTAGACCACATAAACAGCTTTGGCATAACAGGGCTAAAAGTCTCTATGCAAGAGCTTGTAACGAGCACAGGCAAGGGCTACGCGCTTAAATTCACAAGCGATGAGGGCGAGGACTTTGAAATTTCAGGGGACAAAACCTTTTTAAGCAACTTTGGCTTAAACCCCGAAAAGCACGAAGCCCAAACCATCACAGGCTCAGGCGTGCTAGCACAGCTTAAAAGCACTTTGCAAGGCTTTACCAAAACTAGCACCGTGGATACCGAGAAAGGCACGCTCACGCTTTATGGCGAGCGACTTAAAACGGACGCTACGAATTTGCAAGAGGAAATGGAAAAGGAACAAAGCCGCATAGACACCTACTACGACACTATGTTTAACAAGTGGGTGCAGTATGATAGCATTATCGCGGACTTAAAAACTCAGCAAACGGCTATCAATAATATGATAGAAGCAGCAAACAACTCAAAAAGCTAAGGGAGAACTCGTGCAACAAAATGTATTTGAGGCATACTCACAAAACCAAGTAGGCGAGGACGCCTCGCCGCAAAAACTCATCGAAATGCTATATGAGGGGCTTTTGCGCTTTTGCTCGCGGATGAAAGTCTATATAAAACAAGACGACATTGAGCAGCGCCTCTACTACTGCAAGCGCGCAACCGCCATTTTCATCGAGCTTATAAACAGCCTTGATTACGAACGTGGCGGCGATGTGGCTTACTACCTAAATGGGCTTTATCTTTACGAGATTAAATTGCTTTCGCAGGCGAATTTGCGAAATGACGAGGCGAAAGTCGATGAAGTCATAAATGTCGTTCGCTGCCTGCTCGAAGCGTGGCGCGAAATTCACCCTGATTTGCAGGCTGCTAGCGGGGAAAATGTCGGCGCGAATGGAGCTTTGGGGGGCGCGAATTCAAATTTGAATTCAGCCACTGCGAGTGCGGGTGCTGTGAATTCTAGCTCAAATGCAGGCATTGCGAGCGCGAATTCAAATTTAAACTCTGCTTTGGGCGCGAGTGATAAAAATTCAGCCCTAAATTCAGCTGCAAACGCAAATCCTGCCTTGAATTCAGCCGCTTTAAATGGCGGCAAAAAGGAAAGCGAACTTGCAAGAGTGGCTCAATAAACTCAAAATCGCCATCGCCGAGGATGATATAGACGCCATAGTGCAGCTTTTTGCGGAGAATTTAAGCGGCGGCACGCAAGATGAATTGATAGAAGCCGCCGCGCTCACAAAAGAAGCCATAAAATTAGTAGAATCCCAAAAAAACGCCCTCGCCCCCACACTGAAAAAAATCCAAACCGCAAAGGAATTTTTTAGGGTTTAATCTTTTTTTTGGGTAAATTTTTCTAAAATTACAAATTTTTTAAGGAAAAATCCATCATTGCGAGCGAGTACAACTGCGCGAAGCGTGGCAATCCATAGTCCTCCCACTGTTAGTCTTAACCATTTTAAAAAAAAAACCATAAATTCCATAAATTTTTTTTGAAAATTCCTAAAGCATAATTATTTTTGAAAATTCCCAAATTTTTTATAAATTCATAGAAAATATCCACGAATTTTTCAAGGTATCCACACTTACGCCGGGCACTTCCTCAACCACATCGCCCAAGTCTTGTATAGGGCGTTTGGAAATCTCATCCTTTGTGATGATGGAGATGGTAGCAGGTGCATACCTCAACTCTTGCTCATAACCCGTAGCCGTAACAACGGTTTCATCAAGCTGAAAGGTTTGAGCCTCGCTTGAATTCGCAGCTTGTGGGACTTGCTCGCGTTTTGAGAGCTTTGCGCCGAGTTTTTGGGATTTTGCGCCGCATTTTTAGGGCTTGGCGCGTTGCTAGCATCGGCTAGTAGAGTGCCTTTCAAAGCACTATTT
>CAVJSG010000172.1:0-4329 GCA_963651895.1 Campylobacteraceae bacterium | reverse complement strand
TTCTCACAATGACAAAAAATTTAAATTTTCTGCCCTGCTTTCTTGCGTTTTTTGGGTTTTACCTCGGGCAAAAGTGGCAGTAAAATTTGTAAGAATTCGCCCAAAAATTCAGCATTTTCCACATCTAAAATATAATGCTCCCGCGCGCCCTCAAAGGGAAAACCCGTGTCAAAATACCCCGCATTTTGCGAGGCAAATTCAGCCAAAGTCTCGAATTTTTTCACAAAAACCATCTCATCGCAGAGCAAAAACGGCACCTTTTTAACGCCCGCGTCATAGGCGTAAATGCAGTATTCGCCAAACATTTTTCGCGACCCAAAACGCACATTTAGCCGCATTTCGCTGCGCGCACGCTCCAAGCAGTCTAACACAAAGTCCTTAAATTCAGCACTTGTAGCCATAAAATTCTCCCAAAAACCCCCTAAATTTATGGATTCTTCGCCTACTTCGTAGGCTCAGAATGACAAATCAACACTTTTTTGAAAAAGAGTCAATTTTTAAAAATGCGTGAATTTAATCAACACTTTTTAAAATGGCAAATTCCACAGCTTTTTGGGCTGTGGATTGCCACGCGGTTTTTTTACAAAAACCGCTCGCAATGACGAATTGTTCGCATTTTCACGCACCTTAAAAAAGCACTCTCAACCACAATTTATTTCCAAAAATTCAAAATTTTTTAGAAAATAAGCTAAAAATTCAGCAAATTTCTCCAAATTCCCTTAAATTCAGCGCTCAAACCCCAAAAATTTACTCAAATTTACATTAAATTCAGCCCCAAAAATTCAGTCCCAAAGACAAAAATTTCACTCAAATTTTATCTTATGTTTTTTATGCTTTTTACCCTTTTTATCCTTTTTTTCCTCCGCGTTTTCCGCCTCGTTTTCTGCCATTTTGTCCTTCTTTTTGTCGCCCACAACGGCGGTGTTTTTGGTAAGCCCGTAGATATGATTTATCGCGGCGATGAGCTCCTTGGCGACATTGTTGCTGAAAGCTATGTCGTTAAGCAGCGAGGTGCCGTTGCTTGCGGTGATGGCTTTCTTTTGTATGAGCTTTTCTACCACGCCAAAAGCGTCCTTGTCCTCGCCCCTGAAAAGCCGCTTTTGCTTTTTTAGCAGGGCTTTGATGTCCTTTAAATTCGCCTTTGGCGTCTTGCTTATGTTTTCGATGATGCGAAGCAGCCTGCTAAGTTCAAGCCGCATATCATCATACTCTTTGCGCAAAGCCTCGTTTTTGCCTGTGGAGAATTTGCGCATATTTGCCTGCAAAAGCCCTATGTTTTTGGTTGCCTCGGCGATTTTGCGAGAGGCGATTTGCAGTGCCACTATGCGTTTGGCGTGCTTGTCGTCATTTACGGCAGTTTGTAGCTTTGTGGAAAAGTCCATTATGGCGTTGAAAAGGGTTTTGATTTTTTTTTGATAAAGCTCATCGACATTGACTTCCTGCCTTAGCCATTCGCTGTGTTTTAGGGCTTCTTCGAGCTTGCTGTCGCCTTGGATGTCCGTGCGGTGAAAGCCTATGGTGTGAGCGATGATGGCAAAGGCGTTGCGGTATAGGTGTCTGACTTCATTTGTTAGGGCTTCAAGTGCTGTGTCGTGGAAAGGCAAGAGGGTGTCGTTGATGAAAGTGGGCGTGCTTTCGGACTTTGAGGCGTTTTTGAAAATGCCGCTTAAAAATTCGCTTATTAAAGGGATAAAGCCCACTAAAAGTGCTACGCCAAAGACATTAAAAAGCGTGTGAAATAAGGCTATGCGAAGTATCGAAGTGCTAGAAAGCCCCATCAAATCAGCCAAAAAGTCGTTCGCGTGCCTAAAAAGTGGGAAAGCAGCCACTACGATGAATACGGTTGTGAAGTTGAAAATGCAATTTGCCAGCGCGAGCCTGCGCCCCTCGGCGTTTGCCGAAAGGCTAGCAACCAGAGCCGTTACCACGCCGCCCACGCTAGTGCCTAAAACCGCTGCAAGTGCGGCGTCATAGCTGATTTGCTGCTCCAAAAAGGCTGTGATGATGATGGCTAGGGTTGCGTGCGAGCTTTGGATTATCGCGGTTATGGCAGCACCGAGCAGCAAAAAGACAAAGACGGCTTTGTAGCCCTCGAATTTGTATTGCGACAAATCCATCACCCCGCCAAAGCTCTCAAAGCCCATTTTTATGTAAAAAACGCCGAGAAAAAAGAACCCCAGCCCCGCTAAAACCTTGCCTACGCCCTTGTAGAATTTGCTCGAAGCGAAATTTAACAGCACTCCGCCCACGATGAGAGGCAGTGCGAGTGCGGAGATATTGATGGATGAGGCGCCCGCGATGAGCCAAGAGCCCGCTGTGTTGCCCAAATTCGCGCCAAACATTACGCCTATGCCCTGTGTGAGCGTGATTAGCGAGGCGCTGACAAAGGAAATGGCGAGCACCGAGACGAGAGAGGAGCTTTGCATTATGGTGGTTGCGAGCGTGCCAAACGCTATGCTTTTTAGCGGCGTTCGCGTGTATTTTGCTAGAATTCGCTCCAAAAAGCCGCCAGAAAAGGACTTAAAGCCCTCGCCCAAAGAGAGCATACCAAAAAGCAAAATCGCTACGCCCGCGCACAGCTCGCCTAGCTGCTTGTGAGTCGCCAGCGCGTAGATGAGCAAAGCCACTATGATGAGCAGCGAATACTGCCTAAAAAAACCCTGAGTTTTGTTTATCATTAAATTGCCTTTACAAAATTTTAGAATTTTAGCACAAAATTTTAATTCTTTTTTCGAAAAAGTATTGAATTTTTAAGTATAAATTTCAAAGTAAAATCAAAGCCATAAATTCTCTCAACGCCGTTGCCTATGGGCGAAACTTAATCGCGTAGCGATTTTTCACTCGCGTTATTTTGTTTCATTTTACACTTTGATTTTGGTTAATTTTCTTTTTCAAATCTGATTTCCCCAAATTTCCCACAAAAGTGCCAAAATTTAACCCTTTTTTTCGCCGCGAAGTCTATTTCGCCGACTCTATCACGCGCAACGCCTGCTCGCGATACTCGCGCAAAAGCCCTTTGAGCGCCTTCGCACTCGTTATGCCCGCCGCCGCCTCGTCCAGCTTCTCGTTTAGGGCTTTTAGCTGCGAATAAATCCCATCCATTAGCCCGCAAATTTCCCCGTCCAACGCCTGAATTTCTTGCTTTTTGCGCTCTATTTGTGCCCAGTCAAGATTAGCGTGCATCGCGGCTTCTATCCTTTGAATTTGAGAGATTTTCTCCGCTATGGTTGCGTTTTTATCCTCCAAATTCGTCATCTCATCCTTCGCCTGAAAAATCAATTCCTGCTTGCAAAACTCCGTCAGCTTGTCATCTTGGCACTCGTTTTGCACTTCTGTCGCGTTTAAAATCTCTGGCATTTTTGTCCTTTCTTTCTAAAATGATTTGTTAATCATAGCCAAAAAATGGTAAAAATTTATAAAATCGCCAAAAATCACTACGCTGTCGAGGGCGAGGACGACTTGGCGTATCTTGGGATTTTCGTTTTTAACCATATGTCAAAGTGCGAGTGGTTCGCCGCAAATCTCGTCAGCTGGACTTGGATGGACGAGGACGGGGAGGATGATTTAATCGCGCTTTTAAAGGGGCGCAATAAGGGGGTGTGGGGTTGATGAATTTTAAAGGCTATTTTCTAAAAATTGAGCGATGAAAGTTCGTAAAATTAAAGTGTAAAATGAAGTGAAATGCTTTGATTTAAAAGAAAAAATTTGAGAAACGAATCGAATTTTTTTCGTGTGCAACGGCATCCGGCAAAAAGTGTGAAAATTTTTGCAAAAGGCATAAATTTTTATAGTAAAATGAGATAAAAAAACACGCAAAGAAAGAAAAAAATGATTTACATAGGCTATGCAACGACTATTTATCTCGTCATAAGTGCGGCGATAGCGGCGTTTGTGCTAGGCACAAGGCAGGTATCGCTTAAAGGTTTTAGCGGCTGGCGTATCGCACGCTGGTTTATGACCATACCCTTGATAATGCTTGAAGAGCTATTACAAAACAGGAAAGATAGGTAAAATGGGCGTTTCACACGAGGGCATTTTTAGCGTTCAAGGGCGGCGAAAATGTCCTCAAAGTCCTGTGGGTTCGCCTTTTTGTAGTCCAAAACCGCCTTCAAAGCCGCAAACGCCGCGTTTATGCGCTCATCTTTCGCGCGGCTTTTATCGCTAAAAGCGGCGATTTCGTTTTTTAGATGATAGCCCAAAACCCCTAGCTCTTTGAGCTTGCCAAGCTCCCAAAGGCTCGCAAATTCACTAAGAAATTTGTAGCCCAAAGCCCCAGCACCAAGCCATTCTTTAAGTCCCATTTTTTGCCCCTTTCAAAGTTTTTTGCAA
>CAVJSG010000171.1:0-4416 GCA_963651895.1 Campylobacteraceae bacterium | reverse complement strand
ACTAGCAATGACTATTTTTTTAAATTTTCAACACTTTTTGAAAAAGAGCCTAAAATTTCACGCATTTTTTATAAATTTTAAAATCCCGCTGGGCAACTCCATTTGTCCGCTAAAATAAAAATACTTCGCAAGCACCAAAATACCGATATAAAACTCCATTTTTTCGTCCAAAAACTGCGCCACATAGCGATGTGCGCATTCTATGATGTCCCTAGCCTCGTTTAAATGGGCGTTGTAATGCTCCACTATGTCGCCTAAATTTTCATTATCGCACAGCACAAAATGCTCCCCCGCACGCAGCCGCCCTTCCATAAACCAAGTCTCGCAGCGCATTTCAGTGGCGATGACTAGGGAGTTTGAGAACATCGCCCATTTGAGATTGCTTGCCACATCGTTGCCCTCTAAGGCTATAATGTAGCGAAAGCCCATTTGAGCGCGTTTGCCAAGATAATTCGCCCGCCTATGAAGCCTGCTAGCCCTTGCGTCAGCGATATCGCAAAACTCGCGTCCCGCGTAAGCCCTTAAAAATTCGGCTCGATTTTGCTGAAAAGCCGCCCCGCGCCACACGGCTTGGGGCTTTTTATCCTCAAATTTAAATGTATCCTTAACAAAACCAAAATGCCTGTCCTTGTCTAGCTTTAAGAGGATATTATTCTCATTTCCCTGCCAGATGAGCCGAGACTTACAAATGCTAGGGGCTAGCAAATGTTGCGCGACATCGCCAAATTTCTTAAACCACAGCAATTTGTCGTCAAAATACTTGGTGAGTTCGTAGGAATCAAAATAGTAAGTAGTCTTGGAAAATGGGAATTTGTTTATGTTTTCTTTGTCGGGGATACGGTCTTTTAGGGCTTGGGAGGATTGCGCGGCTTGCGGAGCTTGTAAATTTGGGGTGTTTTGTGGATTTTTATTGTAAATATCTTGTAAATTTGCTAAATTTTTAGCATCTTGCAAAGCCTGTCTGCTCGCATTTTGAGCGTTTTTATTTTGCAAATTTAGTAAATTTTGCTCGTTTTGCGCGTTTTTGCCTTGTAAATTTGCCAAATTTTTCGCATTTTCGCCACTTTCATCGCCCTTAAAAAGCCCACTAAAATCCTGCGAGATTTGATTGTAGTAATCTAGCCTATCCTTAATGCGCCCCAAAGCCCCATCATCTAGGCGCAAAATCTCATCGAAAACGCGCGAAAGCCTATTTTGAAAGATTGCGCGCGGCAGTGCATACGCGCTAATGCCCTTTATATTTATCATCAAGCGACTATTTGCCATCGTTTGCCTTTTTGAATTTTTTGTGTAAATTTAGCAAATTCAAACCAAATTTCGCCCAAAATTTAAAGAAATTTCGCTAGAATTTTGCAAATTTTTATCAAAGGCTTGAAAATTGTCCGCGAAATTTACAAAATGGCTTTTAAACGCACTCTTTAAGGTGTCCGATTACCCCGTGCTTTTCAGGGATTTGCTCGAAGCAAACGCCCTATTTAACGAGAAAATGCCCATTGATTGCGCGAAGTTGCACTATAAATTCAAGCTTTTCAACACCTACGCCCTCTACACAGCCCTTTGTGTCGCGGTTTTTGGCACGCTGATACTCGCCGCGCACTATGGGCTCACGCAAATCGATGTGCATTTTAGCTTCGTTACCACAGTTATCATTACTTCGCTCGTTTTCATCGGCTTTGACGCCTTTCGCGGCTACTCACAAAAACTCATCACAAAAAAGCTCATAAAAAGGGCTTGGGCGGTGCATTTTCCGCACTTTGCCTACGAAAAATACTCAGCCCTCGTAGCCGAAATTTACAAGGATGCCATCAAAAAAGAAATCCCGCGCAACGCCCTAGAAAACTATGTTTTGGAGCAAATCATCGCTCATTCTAAATAGTCCAAAATTTGATTTTTAAAGCGCATATTTTCAAGCTGCCTTGAAAGTTCCTTGTTTTCCTCGCTCAGCACGCTTTCTTGCGTGCGAAGGCTTGCTATATCGCGGCTGAGATAGTAAATGTTGCTTGTGATGTAGATTTTTGGGGCGAAAACGAGCAGGGCGATGGCGACACAAAGGGCGGCGAAAAGCAGCTGATTTACGCCCAAATTTCGCTCCGCCTTGGTAGCGTGCTGATGCCCTTCTAGCAGGACTGATTTTACTTGCAAGCTGTTTTTGTCGGCGTTTGCGCTGTTTAAATCAAAATCAATGGCTAAATTTGGCAAATTTAGCGAATTTTCATCGCTCAAAGGCTGAATTTGCCGGGTGTTTTGGGCTTGAAATTCCTGCGGAGTTTGAATTTGCCTTGTGTTTTTATTTTGAAATTCTTGTGAATGCTGAATTTTACCTTCGTTTTGAGTCTTAAATTCTTGCAAAGGCTGATTTTGCCTAGTCTGCGGCTTAAATTCTTGCTTATTTGGCTGAATTTCTTTTGTTTGAATTTTTGAGCTTTGTTTGTTTTGTTTTAAAAGCTCATTTTCAGGGCTTTTGTCTCTTAAATTTCGCTCACTTTGCCGTGTTTTTAAATCGCCATTTTGAGCGGCAAAATTCTCATTTTGCGGCTGATTTTTGAGCAAAATTTTCGCCCTCATATCATCAAGGCGCGATTTTGGCACGCCGCTTGAAATCGCACTCTGCCTGTTTTCACGCGCAAGCTCGTCTTTGAGGTAAGTCTCGCGGAAATTTATGTTTGAGGTGCGCGTGGCTTGGGGCTTGGGCTCGGGGCTGCTTTCAAGCAGCTTTTGCCGATTCACGCGCTGCTTACTAGCGCGCATTCTAGCCTCTAAATCGCTTACGGGCTTTTGATTTTGTGGGCTTTGAGCCTCGTTTAAATTTGCATTAGCTTGATTTTTAGAGTTTTGCGCCTCGTTTAATAGCATTTTAGGCTGTTTTGAGCGACTTTGAGCTGAATTTTTATCATCTTTTGCCCGCAAATTCTGCTTTTGCGCGGTTTTTTTAGGCTCATTAGTAGCAGCGGTAGCATTTTCTTGCGTTTTTTTGCTCTCCACGCCCGATTTTTCAGGCTTTTTTCGCTTAAATTTAGCTAACAAACGCTCTTTCAGCGGCACCCGCTCCTCTAACTTGACATTTATCAAGTCCTCTTTGAGATAAGTCTTTTCGCTAGGGCTTTTCGCACCGCCCTCCAAGCGCTTTTTGATGATTTCATCGCTGCTGCCGCCGTGCGAAAACTCGTCAGCACCCATTTCATCGGCACTCACAAGCTCGCTAACGCTCTTGCCCTCGTTGATACCCTTGGAAAATTCGAGCATTTTGCGGCGGATATTTTCCTTTTCTCTTAAAAAATCATCATCCATCATCGCACCTCATTAAAGCGAAACGCCCGCAGCTTCGCGCACGCAGCGCGTGAATTGCGTGCTAGCTCTTGCGCGCTAGGCGTTAGGGGCTTTTTGGTGAGTATTTTACCCAAATTTTGCCCCTTTTGGCAAGTGCAGCGAAGTGCCTTTTCATCGCATTTGCAAGCCCTCGCCCACGCTTTGAAGGCGTTTTTTACGAGCCTATCTTCGAGTGAGTGAAAGCTGATGATGGCTACTACGCACCCGCTTGGACGAGCGCATTCTAGGGCATTTAAAAGGCTTTTAAGTGCGCCAAGTTCGTCATTTACGGCTATGCGTAGGGCTTGAAAGGTTAAAATCGCCTTTGGAACGGCTCTGCCGCTCACTCTACCCGCGCCGATAATGGCAGCTAGGGCTTTGCCACTTGAAATTTGCCCCTTTTTGCGAGCCTCGCAGATTTTAAAAGCCAAATTTTTCGCGTCTTTTAGCTCGCCAAAGTTTCTAAATATCCTTTCTAGCTCGCTTTGGGGCGAAAAATTTACCAAATCATAAGCACTCACAGCACTTTGCGCGTTCATCCTCATATCCAAAACGCTAGAATTCACGCTAAAACCGCGTTTATCGCTGTCAAGCTGCCAAGAGGACACGCCCAAGTCCGCCAAAACCCCCACCACTTCGCGCCTATCTATGCGCGAAAAAAGCTCGGCGAAGTTGCAGTGATGAAACTCCGCCCTGTCAGCGAATTTCGCAAGCCGCCCCCTCGCAAAGCCCAAAGCCTCGCTATCTTGCTCGCAAGCAACCAGCCGAACGCCCTTAAATGCGCTTAAAATCGCCTCGCTATGCCCGCCAAAGCCCAAAGTAGCGTCTATCATAACGCCCTCGTTTATGTCTTTAAAGGCAGATAAAACCTCGTTTAGCAGCACAGGAGTGTGTGGGGCTTGCATTTTTGCTCCTTTGCTTGTAATTTTACGATTTTTTGTTTGCTTTTTGTGAATTTTTGAGGGAATTTTTGTAACTTTTCGCGGAAAATGCTTGATTTAAAGTTGCTTACTCGGGCTGACGAATGTGGATGAGAAATCGATTTGGGCGAGTGCGGACTAGACATAGTAGTCTGTCAAACTCGCACAAATCGATTTATCGCCACAAGCT
>CAVJSG010000170.1:3531-4417 GCA_963651895.1 Campylobacteraceae bacterium | reverse complement strand
GTAAAAGTCGCTGTGAATTTCATAAGCCTCGCCCACTTTGTGCGTGATGGTAGGCGGGGCGATTAAAACTATGCTCGTTTGGGGGTTTGAGCGGTAGAGTAGGGCGATGAATTTTTTATAATTTTGTTTGAAATTCGCCTCGTCAAAGCCCCCCACGAGCGCGTCATTTGAGCCGTAAGCAAGCACCACTATGTCGCTTTTGTAGAGGTTTAGCTGCTCTAAAAAAACGCCCTCATTCCACTTTTGCCACAAATCCGACTTCGCCCCGTTGATGCCCAAAGTGTCGATGACGGCGTTGTTTTTTTTGTTTAAAATGAAAAAGCCGCCCAAAAGCACATTTTTATCAAGGGCGGTGATTTTTAGCGGAAAATTCGCATTTTTTATGCGCGCAAAGCTCCATTTTCCGCGCTTTTGCGCCCTTAAAACAAAGCGTTTGTTTTTGGCATCCTTTATCACAAAGGCATCCTTTGTGTGCGGACTTTTATACACCGCCACGAGCGTTGCCGCGGGGTTTTTGTCGTTATCAAGCGTGATGAAAGCGTCCTTTTTTTGCGCCCTTGCGATGATGCCGCCCATCGCAAAATTCGCGTTTATGTCCTTGCTTTTTGAGTTTAAAATTTCAAAATTTTTGCTTTTATAATGCACGGGCACGACCCTGTGATACTTGGGCTGCAAGGGGTAGATGAAGCCTATGGCGTTCGTTTTTATGTGCTCGCGAAGGCGCGATGAGAAAAAGTCCGCCGCCGTGTGCGAGTCGCCAAAGATGCGCAAATGTAAATTTGCCTTTTTTAAATCGCTTTTAAGGCGCGTAAAATTCGCCTCTGTTGCGAAATTTAAAAGCACGGGTAAAGCAGTTTTTTCGCTAAAATCATTTTTAAAATCCTCG
>CAVJSG010000170.1:2452-3521 GCA_963651895.1 Campylobacteraceae bacterium | reverse complement strand
TTCTAGCTCCCCTGTTTTGTCATTAAATTTATAAAAATCCTTTTTTAAATTCGCATTTTTTTTGGCTAAATTTATTTCACTCTTGCTCCAAGCCCCCACGTCATCGTGCTTTACGGAGGCGGGTTTGCCCAAACAAGCATTTATAAAAAACAGCCCCAAGCTCATTAAAAAAATGATTTTAAAAATTCTATTTCTCACAAAGCCCCGCCGTCAAGGTGTTTTAAGAGCAAGTCAGACATTATGCGCGCGCCCTTTATGTTAAAATGCACGCCGTCATCCGCGCGCACTTTTACGCTTTTATTATTTTCGCCGCGAACATAGCTAGTGTATTGCCCGGCGTTGCTTAGCGCCTCTTTTGTGCCTACAAAAATTTCGCTATTTCGCACACTTTCTTGCTCGTAAATTTCGTTTAAAATTTGAAGTTTTGAGTTTAAAAGCTGCCTTTTCACAGGCGGCACCTCATACCAAAGCACGCGCACGCCGTATTCGCGCGCGATTTGTAAAATTTCATCCACTCTTTGCGTGTAAATTTCGCGCCACTCATCGCTGTTAAAGGCGTAAAATCTGCCCTTAAATTTCAAGTCCCAAGGGTCGTTTGCACCGAGCAAAACCACGAGATATTTTATGTTTTCATTGCTCGCAAAGCTCAGCTGCACCGCCTTTGCCCAGTCAAAATAGCCCTTGTAAGCAAGCCCCGTATTTTGCTTGCTTAAATTCGTGCTTTTTATACCCAAAGCCTTTAAATCCTTACTCAGCGCTAACGCCACGCCCTGCATAAGCGAGTCGCCTATTAGCAAAAATTCCTCGCCTTTTTTAAGGGCTAATTTTTGCATTGTTTTTGGTGTTAAATTTTGGGGAATTGCGCGATAAATGCCGTTTTCATCGAGGTAAAATTGAGGGCGATTTTGAGGTGAATTTTGCAAATTTTGCGCGTTGTTTTGGTAAGAATTTATCGCGTTATTTTGCGCATTTTGCAAATTTTGCGAGCCTTGATAAAGCCCGTTTTGATGGGCGTTTGCAGCGTTGTTTTGATGATTTTCATTTTGCAAAATTTTTGAATTTGGCGTTA
>CAVJSG010000170.1:0-2442 GCA_963651895.1 Campylobacteraceae bacterium | reverse complement strand
TTTTGGTAAGAATTTGTTGCTTTATTTTGCGAATTTATGGGACTTTGAGGCGAGTTTAAATTCGCTAAATTTAAGGGCAAATTTGCATTATTTTCCGTGCTTTTATTGTTTTCTAAATTCTTTAAAAGCTCATAATTTGCACTGAATTCATCATTTAAAAGCACTATGCGAATTTGTTCGAGTTTGTTTTTAAAGCCGTCCGCCTCGTCTAAAATCTCACTTTGCGGATAAAAATGAATGTGATAGCGTTGCTCCAAATACGAGCTGATGGACTTGTTCATCACAAAACACACAAGCAAAAACGCGCTAAAAATCACTGAAAAAAACCTAGCTATACTCATCAAAACGCCTCGTAAATGAATTGTGGGATGCCATTTGGCATAAATGCGAAAATCAAAAGCAGCGCAAACGCCAGCAAAATGGGCTTTAACAAAAGGGGCGTGATGCTTAAAATCTTCACGCAATGCCCCTTGAAATTTACAAACAAAGGGTAAATAATAAATAAACCCGCGAAGCTCGCAAAGACATAAATGTCCTTGTATTCGAGTGGCAAAAAGAAGTTATCAACGCAGGCTTTTAGGTATTCTGCCGCCCCGCCAAAGGTGGGGTAGTAAAAGAAAATCCACGCAAAGCACACGAAATGAAAGGTTAAAAACACCGACAAATAGGGGATTTTGCTTAAATTTAAATGAGATTTAATAAAAGGTAAATGCAAAAACACTACCCCAAGTCCGTGCAAAAGCCCCCAAATAAAGAAATTTATGGTGTTGCCGTGCCAAATGCCAGACAGCACAAAGGCGATGAGTAAATTCGCGTAGGTGCGAATTTGCCCCCCCTTGCTGCCCCCAAGCGGAATGTAAATGTAATCGCGAATGAAGGTCGAAAGGCTGATGTGCCAGCGTGTCCAAAACTCGCGCAAATTTTTAGACAAGTAAGGCATATTGAAATTCGGCGGCAGCGTAAAGCCAAGCATTAGGGCAAAAGCGCAAACCAAATCCACATAGCCGCTAAAATCGCAATAAATTTGCACGCTAAAAGCGTAAATGGCGCACAAAAGCTCTAAAAAGTTGAAAGCTGCGGGGTTTGCGAGGATTTCTTTTGAGTAAATGCCAAGGTAATTTGCGATTAACACTTTTTTTACAATTCCAAACAAAAGTAAAACAATGATTAAATTTGCGTGCTTGAATTCGCGTTTTTGGTGTAGTTGCTCGAAAAAAAAGTCGCTGCGCATAATGGGACCCATTAAAAGCGTGGGGAAAAAGGACAGGTAAGTGGCTAAATTTAGGAAGGTTTCGATTTTGTTGTTTCTATAAACGCTGACTAGATAGGTGATAGAGGCAAAGGTATAAAAGCTAAGCCCTATGGGAAAGATAATATCAGCGTCTAAATAACCAAAGCCGAATAATTCTAAAAACAAATCAAAGCTGTCTTTAATGCTAGCAAAATACTTGAAAAAGCACAAATTTAGCAGCACAAAGGCGAGGCAGGCGGCGAAAATTTGCCGCTTTTGCCGCACGAAAATGAGCAGGGCGAAATAGTGTATGAAAAAGGTATAAACGAAAAGCACGAGCGCGAAATATGGGTTGATGAGCGTGTAGATGGTGTAGCTAAACGCTAGCAGCAGGGCATTTTGCGTGCGCTGCTTCGCTTTAAACGCCCAGTATAGCGCAAAAAACGCTATCATCATAATGGAAAATTCTAGTGAAAAGTAGGTCATTTTTGTTTTTTATCCTTGTTTTTGCCTTGCCTTTATGCCACAGCACAATATCTATTTTGACAGCGCGGCAAAGGACTCGGACACTAGCATAAAAACGGGCGGTCATCAGGCGGGTTTTAAGGCGTTAATCGACAACAAATTCGGCTTTCTCAGCGCCACGGCAAATGCGAATTTCTTTGAGGAAGCTCGCAAAAGCAAGAGCGCGGTGCAAAAGCAGTGGGCTTACTCGGCGAGCAAAAGCTGGGGCAATGCCCTTGGCGAGTCGTGGGAGGGCGGCTTGGGCGATGAGGATATGAGGCAAAATGAAGTCGAGCTTAAAATCTCGCAGAATTTCGAGGCTTTGGGCAGTGGGGCGGTGCAGAATTTCATCAGCCTTGGCGGCGAGCTTGGCTACACGAGGGCTTATTTTCACAGGCTCAAAGACTCGTTCGCGGCGACAACTGCCGACACCTCGCTAACTAGCGACACTTGCATTGATGAATTTTGCTATTTCAACCCTGCCACGAACGAGGGGCAATTTTTTTATATGCTAAATCGCTACAAGGCAGGTAAATTCGCCCTTGGCAGCACCACAGCGGCGTTTTTCGTGGAGGATGAGCTGAAATTTGACTTCAAAAAGGCAGGGCAGCTCATCGCGCGGCTGGGGCTGCGGCTTGATTACGACACCTATATGCAAAAAGCGCCCATCGCACCGCGCTTTGCGCTCACTTATGTTGGCCCTGAGT
>CAVJSG010000169.1:0-4429 GCA_963651895.1 Campylobacteraceae bacterium | reverse complement strand
TCGCAGGGGTGGGGTAAAATACGCTTGTTTTTTTGGAAATGTCGTGGATTTTCGGCACTTTGTAAAAATTATGGTTTTGGATTGCTTCGGCGTTAAAAACGCCTCGCAATGACGGATTGTAGGTGTGAATTTCGCGGCTTTTTTTAAAAATGCCAAAAAATTCAAAAAAATTTGTCCGCAAAGACACTAAACTAAATTCAAGCCAAAAGGAGTAAAAATGGCACAAAATAAGTCGGTCGTAAGGACTCAAACCCTACCGCAAGGTAAAAAATTCACAAAGGAGAGCAAATGAGTTTGACTCAGTGCAAGAGTTGCGGCTTTGATGCCGCTAGTATGGGCTTTGGCTCAAAGGCTGGCAAAAATGCTAGCTTGGCAGAAAATTTGTTGTTTTGCCCACAATGCGGCGAAACCATCAACGCCCAAGGCTTTGAGGACAAGGCGAGTTTGAAAAGCGGCTCAAAAGAGCTTCAAAAATTCATCGCCGAGTTAAGCCAAAAGGCTGGTAGCGTAACCGCGCCAAACAAAGAGGTGCAGGGCTATTTTGACGAGGCTAGCAAAATCAAGCATTTGCTTGAAGTTTGCATTAAGGATGAGTCAAACAAGGACGCCAAAGCCCCATTGCAAGGCTTTGTGAGCGAGGCTGAGAATTTTTTAAGCCAAGATGAGTTCCTTGAAATCGCCTTTGTAGGCACGATTAAGGCTGGCAAATCCACGCTGATTAACGCTTTGCTAAAAAGAGAGTTAGCCTCAATGGCTGTAACGCCCGAAACTGCGACTTTAAGCAAATTTAAGTGGGGCGCAAAGCCTGAAATCACCATTACTTTTTACAGCCAAAAAGAGTGGGACAAACTTTGGGATGATGCCCTTAAAAGCGGGCAGCTTTTCAAGGACAAATACGATGCCGATGGGGCTGAGAGTTACCGCGCCAAGCTAGTGGGCAAAGCCCCTATAACAGAGCCTTTGAGCGCTGAAAATCTTGCTCGCTACACTTCGTCTCAACACCCCGAGCATTTTTTCGTCAAGGAAGTGCTTATAAGCTACCCTGAATTTCCTTACGAAAAAAAACATTATGTTCGTGGATACTCCGGGGCTTGATGACCCTGTGCCTTATCGTAGCAATGTTACGAAAGATTATATCAAAAGGGCAAAGGTCGTGCTGGTTTGCAACACCGTGAATTCTATGAATAGCGAGGAAGTGCGGACGATTTTTGGGGCGTTTGACTCGGCTGGCGAGCCCGAAAAGGTTTATGTGCTAGGCACGCATTATGATAACTTCTCAAATCCAAAGGAAAACTGGGAAGCTCAAAAAAATGAGTGGAGCAAATACCTCACCGCTAGCAACATAGACGGCAAGGAAAGCAAAGAATACACTTGCTACACAAAGGACTTGGCGCAAAAAAATATCATAGCCATCTCAGGCTACACGGGGCTACTTTGCGCGCTTTATGAAAGGGGCGAGCTAGATGAGGGGCAAACTAGGGCTTTGGAGGCTATTTGCTTTAAAATTTGCCAAAACGCAGACATAAAGGCAAATTTAGACAAACTCAAAGAGTTTTCAAACATAGACACAATGCACGAGCGCATAAACAAAGACATACTCGCAAATGCGCAAAGGTATTATGTCGAGGGCGTTAAGGCTCAGTTTGGCAACCTCAAAAAGAGCATTAGCGACTACTTCCTAAACAATGTCCAAAAGGCACAAGAGGGCTATGCTGCCGTAGCTGGCGGACTTGAAAGCATAAATGCTCAAATTCAAAAGTCTAGCGATGAGCTTGAAGCATTGCGAAGTGCGCGAGATGAGATAAATGCTGTCGTTGAGAATTTTGAAAGCCAAAGCAAGAGTGCCTTGGATAAACTTGGCGAGCAAATTTCTGCTCTCATCAAAAATTCACAGGGGGTGTGAGATGGGGTTGTTTGGATGGTTTGCAGATAAAGTTAAAGAAAGTGTCGATTTTGTCAAGGATACCGTAAGGGAAGTTGGCGAAGGTGTCAATGTTGTCAAGGATACTGTAAGGAAAGTCGGCGAACTTGTAAAAGAAGTCGGCGAAACAGTAGCTGAGATAGGCGAAGCCATTGTCGATGGTGCGAAAGAATTGTTAGGCTTTGGCGAGAAAACAGCCGCAAAAATCGACACAAAAGCCCAAGAGACAAGCACAACGATAGGCAGCACTAAAAGCTACGACTCCCAAAAGGCTAGCATAAATGAGACCAAAAAACTCAACGATGAGCTTGGAAAATTCAAAAACCTAGCCTTTAAGGCGAGCGATGAATTTGAAACAATGCTCGTTAAGCTTGGCAAAAATATCATCGCAAAGCTTGCAAAGCCTTTGAGCGAGAGGGAGAAAGAGGATTTTACCTCGCAGTGTAGCCGCATTTTAGAGCAGATAAAGGGCGTGATAAAAAGGGAAATTTCGTCCAAAATCAGCCTAGGCGACAACGGCGTTTTGAGTATCTTAAAGCTAGAAAGTGGCGATGAAAAAAGCAAGAGAATGCGAAATTTCATCAACAGCACCACAAAGATAGCTTTTAAGGCACTAGGCAAGGACTTTGCTAAAAATATAGAGGGCAATGTCGAGTCCATCACAAAATCCTTGCAAAATCAGCTTGACTTTCAGCAAACGCTGATAAAACAGCAGCTTGAAATGCTTACAAGGCTAAAAGAGACGAACGGAGTCGATGAAAAGCAAAGAGAGCAAACCAAACTTGGGCTTGATTTGAGCAAGCAAATGGCTGTTTTAAGGGCGTTGAAAGGGGGTGCGTGATGGATTGGTATAGTGCTGCTTTGGCAGTAATCAAAGAAATCGCTAAAGAAATCGCTATAAAAGCTGCTCCACGCCTTAAAGAAATCGGTGTGGCTTTGCTTGTCGAGGGCGCGAAAAAAATCAAAGACTGGCTTTTAAATGATGATAAGCCCGTCATAACGCAACCCCTGCCGTCAAATCCTAGCACAGGCGAGCTTGTAAGTATCCGCGAGCAGTTAGCACCCTACATAAACGCCGCATTATCAAGGGCTGAGGAGCTAGCACAAAATTTGGCTAGTGGCATTAGGGCTGATATAGCTGAGTTTAGCAAGCTTTTTGACCCACTTGATGAAAGCGTGGGTGCTGAGATGAGTGCTGAATTTAATGGACTTTTTCAAAGGGCAAAGGCTACTTTCATCCAAAGCATAAGCTCTAAAATTTCCCTTGGCGATGATGAATTTTTGGAGCTTTTGCAAGAACAAAGCCAAGCAAGAGAGCAAAAAATAGGCAAATTCATAAAAGCCGTTAATGAAAACGCCCTAAAAGCCTTTCACAAAGAGCTTGAATTTGCTTTAAGTTCTATCTTTGAAAACGCTCGCAAAAAGCTAAACGCTCGGCTTGAAATCGCCCAAAATGCTGTGGGGCAAAATGAACGCTTTTTAACGGACATAAAAAACACCACAGACAAGGCTGGCAAGGAAGCAAAGACGGCGCAGCTTGGGCTAAACATAGCCAAACTTCTAGCTAGCCAAAGGGCTTTGCAAGAATAAAAGATGGATGGAAATTTGCAAGGGCAAGAAAGGCTTATTAAAGCACTTGAAAAAATTTGGCAAAAACCCATAGTTACGGGCTATAAATGGCTTGATGACATTTTGAAAAAGTGCAAAAATGAAAGCCCTGAAAATGCCATTAAAATTGTCAAAAGGCTAGACCCTACCTTTGATGTGGAGAATTTTTTGACTGAATTTTGCGAAAAATACAAACCAAAAACCCATCGAAGAAAGGAATTTTTTGACAATATCCTTGATAAAGTTTCCACGCCATTATCCGACAAAACCCTTGACAATGTCGTAAAGCTAGCCCACGCCAGCCTTAAACTGCTTTGCGTTGAATGTGGGCTAGCACCTGATACTATCAGCGAAAAGGAAGTCGCTGATAGGCTAAAAGATACTTCGGCAAGGGCTTCAAAACCTGTGTGGCAACCGTGGCAATGTGTCGTTGTGTGTGAATTGGAAGTGATGAATGAAAATTCTATATGCTCAAAGTTGCAAAGCCTAATTGACGAAAAAATCAAGGCTGCGTTGCTTGAAAGGCAAAAAAATTCACAAAAAGCCCTAAAAGCGCAAGAAAAAAGGCTAGTGGCGGCGCATTTAAAAAGGGCAAAAATGGCTGCTATGCTAGTCGCCATAAATCAAAGTGGCGAAAAAATGAGCGAAAATTCACGCCGCAAACGAGCCTCGAAAAAGCCGAGACAAGAACGCGCCGAAAATGTCGAAGTTGAACCTAAATTTTTTGGTTTTTCTGGCGTTTTCGATGCGTTATTCAAGGACATTTTAAAGGATAAAAAATGATACCCCCAAAACCCTATGTGGCAGTGTGCAAGAAGTGCGGCAAGATAAAAATAATCGCCCCCAAAAGCGATGTTTTAAGCGTTAGCGACATTTGCCCGCGTTGCGATAAATGCGGCG
>CAVJSG010000168.1:0-4501 GCA_963651895.1 Campylobacteraceae bacterium | reverse complement strand
TGGTAATCCATTATGCAATAACTGCATTTTAAAATGCCAAATTCAAGCCCTTATTTAAATTTCCCAAAGAAAAACTCAAAAAAATTAAACAAAAACCCAAAAATTTCAGCAAAACGCGAAAAATTTAACCAAAATCCCAAAAAAAATTTAGCCAAAATTCGCCAAGTGTTAAATTTAAAAGACTAAAATGCGTCTTGCCTGAATGGCTCGACATAAGTGTTTGTTGGTCCAACGCATTATTTACTGACTGCGAGTGTGCTGTTACACCGTGTCTGTGGCATCGTTTGAGCCCTTTGCGGGGCGAGAAGTTGCAGCCTTTAAGGACAGCCTAGCGGTTATCTTTTAGCTTTTTGGGGCTAGATACGCACGAACGACCATTTGGGTTTTTCAACCACTTTTTTTGAATTTTTTGCTTGAAATTCAGCTTTTTGGCGAGGCTTGAATTTTTTGGCTTTTTTGGCGCGAAATTTCGTGTGAAATTTTGAATTTTGGTGCAAATTTGGCATTTTGGCTTGAATTTTAGCCCTTAAATTTGGCTTTTTTGAATTTTTGCTTGAATTTTGCGTAAAATTCGTATTTCTTTGGAGAATTTTTTATGAAAATCCTAATTTTAGGCAGCGGGGCGAGGGAATACTCCATAGCCCTAGCCATAAAGCGCGAGTGCGCGGGGGCTTGCTTTTATTTTGCACCCGGAAACGGCGGCACAGCCACGCTTGGCACAAATTTAAATTTCACAGACAACAACAAACTCACGGATTTTGCCAAAAGCGAAAAAATCGACTTGTGCATAGTGGGAAGCGAGGATTTCTTGGCTCGCGGCATTGCAGATAGCTTTGAAAGGGCGAATTTAGCGGTGTTTGGACCCACACAACGTGCTGCAAAGCTTGAAAGCTCCAAGGCTTTTATGAAGGAATTTTTGCAAAGGCAGGGCATAAAAACGGCGAAATTCTTACAAAGCAGCGATTTAAACGAAATAGAAAAATTCATAAAAACCCTGCGCGCGCCCATAGTGGTAAAGGCTGACGGGCTTTGTGCGGGCAAGGGCGTCATCATCGCGCAAACGCAGGACGAGGCGGTGCAAACGGCGGTGCAAATGCTTAGCGGAGCGAGCTTTGGCGAGGCTGGGCGGCGCGTGATAGTGGAGGAATTCTTGCAGGGCTTTGAGCTGAGCGTTTTTGCCCTTTGCGATGGGCGAGATTTTGTGCTTTTGCCCGCAGCCCAAGACCACAAAAGGCTGAAAGATAGGGACTTGGGACCAAACACAGGCGGTATGGGTGCCTACGCGCCAAGCCCTTTGGCAAGCGAGCAGCTTTTAAAAGCCGTTGAAAAGGACATTATAGCCCCCACGCTGGCTGGGATGAGGGCTGAGGGTGCTGAATTTAGGGGGGTTTTGTTTGCTGGGCTTATGGTAGTTCGCGGCGAGCCCTTTGTTTTGGAGTTTAATGTGCGCTTTGGAGACCCAGAATGTGAGGTTTTAATGCCCCTAATCAAAAATCCGCTCGAAATTTTACAAGCCTGCGCGCAAAAAAGGCTCGCAAGCGTGAAAATTCAGCTTTCAAGCGACTTTGCCGTGGGCGTGGTGTGTGCGAGCGAAAACTACCCCTACAAAGCCTCGCCAAAGGCTGAAATTTCAGTAGGCGAAGTGCCGCCAAACACGCACATTGCTTATGCGGGCGTGAGTGCGGAGGGCGGCAAGCTCTACGCCACAGGGGGCAGAGTGCTAGTGTGCGTGGGCTTGGGCGCAGATTTAAAAAGTGCCCAGCAAAACGCCTACAAACTTTGCGAGAATATTGAATTCAAGGGCAAGCAGTGCCGCAGCGACATAGCCTACCAAGCACTTCAAGGCTAGATTATGAACGACACCCTAGAAAAATTAGAGCGCGAGAAACTCTATCCCGCAGGCTTTCTCAAAAGAGTCCTAGCCTATCTCATCGATATGCTCGTCATTTCATTCATAGTGAGCGCGATTTTTTACGACAAAATGGCGAATTTAGAGGATTTGAGCGAGGTTTCGGTGCTTTTGAGCAACTTTTTCATAGGGCTTTTGCTCTTGCAGTTTTCCTACGACTTCGTATTTGTGGCACTTTACGGCGCGACACTTGGCAAGATGGCTTGCAAAATCGCCGTTGTGGATGAGGCAAGCCTCGCAAAGCCCGGTATTTTGCAGTCCGCGTTGCGCTCAGCCGTGAAATTACTCAGCGATGCTTGCTTTAAACTAGGCTTTGCGTGGGCTTTGGGCAATGATTTGCGAAAATCGTGGCAGGATTACGCCGCAAAAACCTTGGTGATAGAACTTGCGTAAATTCAGCCTCATTCTTGCCTTTTTGTGCCTTTTAAACGCCGAGCAGGTCGATTTTTACGCAAAGGACATTCAAAAAAACGGCGAGCTTGTGGAGGCAAATTCTAGCGTTGTCATCTTTTCGCAAAACTATTTCATCAGCGCGGACAGGGCTGAATTTAACGAAACTAGCCAAGATGTCGAGCTTTTTGGCAATGTAAGCGTGCTTCGCAAGGAAAATGAGCGCATTAGTTCGTGCTACGCGAGGGTGAATTTACAAGGCGATGAGGCGAGTTTTAAGGACTTTTTTTTTGCGGACAACGAAATGGAGATGTGGTTTCAAAGCACGCAAAGCGACTTAAACGCCACGACTTTTCTAAGCAAGGACTCCATCGTTTCAAGCTGCGATGTCAGCGAGCCTGATTGGAAAATTCGCTTCTCCACAGGCGAGTTAGACAGGCAGCAAAAATACCTCAGCCTCTACAACGCGCGGCTTTATGTCAAGGATGTGCCCATTTTCTACCTGCCCTACCTCGCCTTTGGGCTTGACACCTCGCGCAAAAGCGGGCTTTTAATCCCCGACTTTGAATTTAACCTCGATGATGGCTTTTACTACAATCAGCCCTTGTATTTGGCGTTTTATGACGAGTGGGATTTAGAATACCGCCAGCAAGTGCGCGCCAACCGTGGCGTGGGCGGCTACGCGACATTGCGTTTTATGGACTCAGCGCATTCTAGTGGGGCTTTGAATTTGGGGCTTTTTAGGGAACTTACGGATTATTACAAGGACGAGGGGCTTAGAAACCGCACGCACCAGGGCGTGGAGCTTCGTTACTCGCGCTCAAAGCTCATAAAAAGCCTTTTTGACTTGGGCGATAATATCCAAGAGGGCGTTTGGATAGATGGAATTTACCTTAACGATGTGGATTATTTGAATTTAGAGGCTAGGAATTTCAGGGATTTAACCTCGCTCGTAACCTCAGAATTTGACTACTTCATCGCTAGCGAAAACGACTACCTCGCCGCCTACGCCAAATACTACATTGACACCTCTGTTGTCGATAACAAAGCCACTTTGCAAGAGTATCCATCCTTTCAATACCACCATTTTTTAAGCGCGGTTTTGCGAAACTACCTGCAATACTCCTTTGACGCGAGCTTCAACCGCTACACGCGCAGCCTAGGCGTGGGGGCAAATATCACAAATTTAAACTTGCCTTTAAGCTATCACATAGGGCTTTTCGGGGATTTTTTGCATTTTAAATTCAGCGAAAAACTCTACGCGTCCTTTGTAAATTACGAAAACTACCACAAAAAACACGAATTTTTATACCGCAACTACCACGAATTCACGCTTTACACCGAGCTTTCAAAGCCTTATGAAAACTTCTTTCACAGCATTCATTTTAGCGCAAACTACCAGCTAGACGGCTTTCGCAAGGGCGAGATAACGCAAAATTTTTTAAGCTACGAGGATGAGGACGAGGCTTTGAGCCTTAAAGCCTCGCAATACCTCTACAACACGAGGGGCGAAAAACGGCTAAAACACCAAATCGACCTAGGCTATGACACGCAGACTATGAAATTTAGCCAGCTTAAAAATTTAACGCAACTTTTTTTAAATTCTAGCGTTTCATTAAGCAACGAAAGCACCTATTCAAAGGAACAAGAGCGATGGACAAAGGCGATAAGCAGCCTTGAAGTAGCGATGCGCAAATTCAACCTAAACATTTCCCACGCCTACAAATACGATATCCTCGAAGCCATAAGCCAAGAAAAAATCATCCAAAAACACAGCTTCGTAGGCGCAAACGCGGACTACACGCACAACATAAACTACAAATTTTTCGCGGGCGCGTGGTTTGACACGCAAAGGACGGGCTTGAATGCTTGGGAATTCGGCTACACCTACCAAAGAAAGTGCTGGAACTACTCCATCATCTACAAAGAACGCATAGACCCGCAACTCACAAGCGCAGGCATCCGAGCCAAGCGCAAAAACGGCGTGTATTTTAGCTTTAATTTCTACCCCGTGGGCGGCGTGCGCTATGATTTTGCTTTGCGCGAGGACACCAGCGCGGTAGGCAGTGGTTACGGCGTAAGCACGACAAACGCAGGTTCTAATGGCGGCTTTAATGGCAGCAGTTCTTATAATGGTGCAGGTGGTGGTGCCGGCGGAGCTGTGGGTGGTGGTGGTGGCACACCCTAAAAACCTAGCGGCAA
>CAVJSG010000167.1:0-4553 GCA_963651895.1 Campylobacteraceae bacterium | reverse complement strand
CATCTGTTGTCCTTAAAATTTGGGATTATTGTTTCACATAATGGTAAATCATTTGGAAATTAACTCAAATTTTAGAGTTAGCCTAACAAAATTTTACCTTTGCTTACCCAAATTTTGCCAAAATACGCTAAAATTTTCATTTTTTAAACATAAAAAAGCGAATTTTCACGCAAATTTAGAGGTTAAAATGAAACTTTTCGGCACAGATGGCGTCAGTGCTGTTAGGTTGATTTTCGCCGACTGTAAAGTCTTGCAACTATAATTAAATGCAAACCAGCCACCACAACTACGCCCACAAAATATAGTTTGCTTTTTTACCTTATTTTTAAAATTCTAGTTTGAAAAACTGTGGCATTAGCCATTTTAAGAAGTGCTAATTAAGATTTATACAATTTTGAAACAACAAAGACGACAGCTGACAAAGTATGAAACTGCCGCGTTTTGTTAATTGTATTTCGCCTTGCAATGACGGCATTTCTTATGCTTTTTTACACCTTAAAAAACCCGCCAAATGCCGTATAAATTTAAACACTTTTCATAAAAATACCCTAAATTTCCCCCAAAATCACGCCGCATTCAAGGTGTGGAGTGGAGGCGAATTGGTCAAAGAGGGCGAAATTTAGGATTTTGTGCGTTTTTAAAAGCTGCTCTAAGTCCCTTTTTAGCGTGGTTGGGTTGCAAGAAATGTAAATGATGTATGGAAATTTCGCCACGAACTCGCGCACGCTAGTATCCAAGCCCGCTCTGGGCGGGTCTATGAAAATGTGGCTAAAATCAAAGCCCCGCAAATCCACGCCTTGAAGTCTGCGAAACTCTCGCACGCCCTGCAAAGCCTGCACTAGCTCATCGCTTGAAAGCCGCGCGAAATTCACATTTTGCACGCCATTTAGCGTGGCGTTTTTTAGGGCAAATTTTATGCTAGCCTTGCAAAGCTCAGTCGCTAAAACCCTGCGAAATAGGGCGCTTAATGGCAGTGTGAAATTACCATAACCACAATAAAGCTCGCACAAATCGCACTTTGCGTGGGGTGCGAGCCTTTCAAATGCCCATTTTATCATCGTTTCATTTATGGCGGTATTTGGCTGCACGAAGCATTCATTATTTAACTCATAAACCCACTCGTGCCCCGCGATTTCAAGGCTTTGGCGCAAATTTTCGCCCCCAAAAACCAGCTTTTTGCCCCGACTTCTAGCGATGAGCCTTAAATTTAGCGCACTACTTAACGCTTCAAGCTCGTTTTTTAGGGCATTTATGTCGCTATGATAAAGCAGAGTCGCGCTTAAATCGTGCCTTGTGGCAAGAAATTCAGCTCCAAAGAGCTTGTGGGCGAGGGTAGGGCGTTCGTTAAGCTCAGCGAGTAGGCTTTTCATCGCGTTTTGGATGGGCAAAACGGCTAGTTTAAAGCTCTCGACTATGAATTTTCGCTTGTCAGCGTCAAACATAGCATAGTGCAAGCCCCGCTCGTCCTTGTAAAAGCCAAACTCCGCCCGCGTGCGGTAGCCTTGCAGCGGGCTTTCGTAGCATTCAAAGTCGCTGTAAATGCCGTCAAATAGCTCTTTGGCGTGAGCGATTTTCTCCGAAAAGCACATTTTGCTAGCTTTTCTCTATATGAAACCCCGCCCAAGTCTGCGTGATGGGCATAAGCTCGATTTCATTGATATTTATGTGTTCGGGCAGGGCGATGATGGCACAAATCACCTTTGCTATGTCATCTGCACTCAAAAACTTCGTGCCAGCATACACTGCATCGGCTTTTTTCTTGTCGCCTTTGAAGCGAACCTCGCTGAATTCAGTCTTGCAAAGCCCCGGCGCGATGTTAGTTACCTTTATACCGCTGCCGCGCAAGTCATTGCGCAGCGCAAGCGAGAATTGAGCAACAAAAGCCTTGGTTCCGCAATACACATTGCCGCCAAAATAGGGCGTGCGAGCGGCTACGGAGCCGAGATTAAAGATATGAGCGGACTTTTGCGCGCGTAGTAGTGGCAGCACTGCCCTTGCGACATACAAAAAGCCCTTGACATTCGTATCCACCATAATATCGATGTCCTCGATGCCCATTTTATCGAACTCATCAAGCCCTAGCGAGAGCCCAGCGTTGTTTATCAGCACGCTGATGTCCTTAAAATCGCGCGGCAAGCCCTCCACAGCGGCGAAAACCGCCTTTTTATCGCGCACATCGGCACACACAGCGTGAATTTGCCCCTTAAATTCAGCCTCCAACTTAGCTAGCCTTTCCGCGCGCCTTGCCAAAGCCACGATTTTAAAGCCCATTTTCGCCAAAGCCCTAGCACATTCAAAGCCAAAGCCCGAACTCGCCCCCGTGATGAACGCCGTTTTTGCCATTTTCGCCCCCTTTTTGTGAAAATTTTGTGAAATTTTAGCAAAAAAGACTAAAAATTTGCATATTTTCGCAAGCGGAACAAATTTCACGCCAAAGGCTGAACCCACGCAAAGTGCCGCTGATGATGTTTATGAGTTAGGCAAACAAAGAGCTATATTGATGAAACTTTGCCAAATAATCCGCCCGATGATGACGGAAACGGCGGAGGTTTTGGCAGCACACCAAACGCACCACAAAGCCCAAAAACGCCACAACGCCACAAATGGCTATGGAATACATAGAAAACGCAAAAATCGACAATTCAATAAAAGAAAAAATCAAAGATTTATTTATAAAAAACGCGGGCGCACTTTACAATATATCACGCACACCATTTTCAATAAGCAAAAGCGGCGAGCCGATAACCTTTAACCTACAAGAATTTTTAACGGATATTGTACTATCCGTAACGCAAAAAGCGGAATTAGGACTTAATGGAAAATGGGCATCGCGGCTTGAAAATTTGCAAAAAAGAGTAAAAGAGCAAATTCAAAAAGGCACAAACATTAACGAAATAGACCCCGCAGCCTTTCATAATGTAATGGTGGATGTTTTTGGCGAGGGTATAGCTAAATTTTTAAACCGCACCGACCCCGCAGCCTCATTTTTTGCCTTTGCAAAGGATGCAAAAGGCACTATTTTAGATATGATAAACGAGGGCGGTGGTATATTTGAGATACTAGCACAGCGAAATTTAGAAACCACGCCCATCGATGAATTCGATTTTTTAAAGGCAGTTTTAAACTTCGACACGGCAAACCGCACAAATGCGCAAGCCGAAAACATTTTAAGCGATATAGCGCAAGATTTAGACAAACTCCGTGAAATAAAACAAGCCCTAGTAGATAAAGGCGTGAAGTTTAACAAAGCCCACGAAATGCTAGTAGGCAAGGACGGCGGCTTTAAATGGAACGGCACAGCGAGCAAAATGGATTTAAGCAATCCACAATCCGCGCGTGATTTAAAAGAATTTTATGCCAAAAACAGCACAAGCCAAACGGACGATGAGCTATTTAATCGCACCTTAGAGGCAGCCGAAAATTTAGGCGTGCAAGTGAAATTCAGCGACAGCGCAGAACGCAGTTTTTACGATGCCGCCGAAAATATGGTAACCATCAGCCGCAAAAACAGCGGCGCAGTGCAAGCAGAGGACTTATGCCACGAGCTAATCCACGCAGCCACTGAAAAGGGACTTCGCCTTTACAAAACCGAACCCGCAATCGCAAGGCAAATTTTCACTGAAAAGCAGCTACAAGCATTCCACGAGATAGATGAGCTATTTGAGAATTCACGCCGACACTTCCAAGAGATGAGCGATGATGAATTTAAGGCACATTTAAAAGATTTACAAAAACGCGGCTATTTACCGCAAGGCTTTGACATACAAAACGCCACAAAAGAGAGTTTTACCGAAATAAATTATGCTTATAATAGCGTTTATGAATTCGTGGGCGAGCAAGCGAACCCCATTTTTAGAGAAACACTAAAAAAGCAGAGCATTTGGGAGGCTATTAAACACGCGATTTGTAACTTCTTTTGGAGCGGTAAATTTAAGCACGCAAACGCCTTTAAAACGACTTCTTACGAGGCTTTGAGAAAGCGATATTTTACCATTTTAGACGAGTATAAAAAACCGCCTACAAAGACGAATATATCGACACTGAAAATCAGCGAGCCGACTTTGTTTGATACCGATTTGCGACTTTTTGCAAAGGCAAGGACGAACGGCGATTTATTTACAGGTTATCAAAACAGCCTTTTTGATGAGCCAGCACCAAGTTTAGCAGCCGCGCAAAAACAAGCCACAAACGAGGGCAGCGAGGCTTTATTTAGCCTTGATGAAATCATCGGCACGGCAAGGGTTAAAAATGAAATCGAAAACGCGCCCGTTAAGCAGTTTGAAAAACCTATTTTAACGCCCGAACAACAAGCAGCTAAAAATTCGCTTTTTGATGATGGGGATTTAACAGCCGCAGTTTCACAAAATGCGAGTGAAGTTTCACACATTAACCAAAATAATGCTATAATATCGCCGAATTTAAAAGAAGGGGGCAAAAATGCCAGCAAAACAACCCAAGAACCCAACGGATATGACCCTACTCAAAGCCAAGTGCAACGAAAGAGCAGCGGGGAGCTTTTTGTCGAGCCGACTATTAAGCAAGGGACTATGGAC
>CAVJSG010000166.1:3822-4557 GCA_963651895.1 Campylobacteraceae bacterium | reverse complement strand
AAATTCACACAAAAATTTAAGAAAAAAGGCGAAAAATGAAACTTTACGGCATAAAAAACTGCAACGCGGTGAAAAAGGGCTGCGAATTCGTGGAAAATTTGGGTTTTGAGTATGAATTTAAGGACATCAAAAAACTCGATGAAAGCACCTTAAAATCGTGGCTAATGCAAAAAAGCCTTGATGGGCTCATAAACACAGCAGGGCTAAGCGCGAAAAAACTAGGGCTAAACAAAGAAAAAATCGCCAAATTTATGGAAAATTCAAGCGGCAAGGCAGAACTTCAAGCCCTAATCCTGCAAACCCCAACCCTCATCAAACGCCCCATCATCGAGCACAAGGGGCAAATTTTAGTGGGCAAAGAGTATGAAAATTTGAAAGATTAAAAACTACTTTCTAAAAAAGTGCTGAAATTTGATGATTTTTAGTAAATTTATTTGCAAAATTCGTCATTGCAAGTGCTTTTAAAAAATCGCGTAGCAATCCATAGGTTGTTAGCCTGAGCTATTTTTTGAAATTTGAAATATGCAAATTTAATTAGCATTTCTTAAAATGATAAATTCAACATTATTTCAAAAAATAACCCTTCGCACCGAACGGACTATCTTTTTTAAATCCGCCACGCCGTATCGTTGGTCAATGATGAGTGGGATTATTTTCGCGCCAAAAGCCCGCTCAACCTCCCATTTAGCACCCCTCATCAAGTCAAGCAGCCCCGGCCAAAATCTAGGGCAGTAA
>CAVJSG010000166.1:0-3734 GCA_963651895.1 Campylobacteraceae bacterium | reverse complement strand
GGCACATTCATCGCCCCCCCCCCCCCCCTTGATTTTGAGCAAATTCACGCCATCAAGTTCTTTGGCTAAAAAGTCAAAATTTCGCACCCTTTTGCGCCTCGCACGCTCGTAATTGCAGGCTCGCAGGATTGTTTCGGTAAGGCTTGACATTTCTTTTATGGGCGCACCATCAAGCGAGCCCTCACTCTGTCGGTAGTCCTTGTAGGCGGGTTCTGAGCCTAGGTCGATGCGTTTTAAAAACTGCGAAAAGCGTTGATACGAGGTGTCTTTGGGGAATTTTTCGCCTAATTTTGCCTCACAAAGCAAAATCCCGCCGTCCGCCACGCCAAAGAATTTGCGCGGCGAATAAAAACTCGCCAAGCCAAAATGCGGCGTAAAAAAGCCCATCGCGTTATCCACAAGCAAATTTTTATAGCGCGTTGCGAGTGTTTTTATTTGCGCCTCGCAAACGCCAAAATAATTCGTATAAAGCACGAAATCATCCACGCCAAACTCCGCCTTTGGCATAAAATTTTCGTCAATCTCATAGGGGAGAATCTCGCAAAGTTCTGCATTTATCGCCTCCCACACGACAGGGCAGGTGTAAAATGGCGCGTGGATTTTTTGGATTTTGTAGGCGCGAATCGCGTAACGCAGAGCATTTCTGGCGGAATTTAGCAAAACGCCGTTTTTGTGAAAATGCTCGCCGTCCCTTAACTCCAACTCGATAAAACCGCCGATTTCTTGGTGCATTACGCGTCCTTTAAATTTATGAATTTTGGGGTTTTAAAAACTCTTAAAACTCTTTTTTAATTACAATAAGTTCTTTTTTTGCCTATCTCAAAAGCCCTATTTTACGGCGTAAAACAGGATTTTTTTTGGATAAATTTTTATATTGCGGATTTTGTGTAGGGGTTTGTGAAAAAGAGAAATTTTGTGAATTTTGTTAGAAAATTCACGGAATTTTTGGATTATCACGACTCGGCTTCGTCTTGCTTGCGATGACGAATTATGGGCGTTTTTAAAAGTTGTGGATTACCACACGATTTTTTTTAAAACCGCTCGCAATGACATATTTTTTTGCATTTAAAAATCGCACCCACAATGATAAATTCTTACTCGATTTTTCTTGCAAAACCCTAAATTCAATCCCTTCTAAATTTCGCCGTGATTTTCGTCCCATTTTGTAGGGCTTGCAGCTCAAAAAAATAATGCCCAGCCCCCCAGCAGTGCCGCTCGATGATTAGCCTCTTGTCCGTGCGCCACACATAGGTGCTTTGCTCGTGGTTGAAGTCCTTGTAGGGCTCTATTTTAGGCACTAAGCCCTGACAAGCACAGCCGTCCGCGTCATTTTCTTGCGCCGCGTTTTTTGCATTTTCGCCACTTGCCGCAGTTTCGTTTTTCGTGCTTTCATTGCCTGCAAAGCCCCTTTTCACAGGGCTTTGAGCGTGCATTCTAGCGAGCTTTTCGTAGCTTTGCATTATGCTTGCGCCCTTGTCAAAGGCGATGAAAACGCTGTTGTAGTCATCAAAAGCGTTTGGCTGAGCCTTGAAAACTAGCCTTTGCGAATTTGCCGCTGTGATGGCGTTTTCGCCCCAAAGTACGCTGCAAAGTGCGATAAAAAGGGCTTTTTTCATTTTTTATGCCCCTTAAATACCCAAATTTTAGGCATTTTTAAATCAAATTCAGCTTTAAAATTTATCACTCATCCCCCAAATTCGGCTTCATCTCCAAAATTTTCCAAGGAAGCCCTTGGAAATTTAGCTCATCCATAAAGGGCTTGGCGTCAAATTCCTCCATATTTTTAACCCCCACACCACTCCAAATGCCCTTTGCTACGAGCTTTGCGCCTATCATAGCAGGCACGCCTGTCGTGTAGCTCACAGCTTGCGCCCCCGTTTCCTTGTAGCAAGCCTCGTGGCTGCATACATTGTAGATATAAACCTGCCGTGGGGCGCCATTTTTCAAGCCTCTTATCACGCAGCCTATGTTCGTGTGCCCTTTGGTTCGCGCCCCAAGGCTCGCGGGGTCTGGTAGCAGGGTTTTCAAAAATTCAATCGGCACGATGTCCTGCCCCTTGTGCCACACGGGCGCGATGCCTAGCATTCCCACATTTTCGAGGCATTTCATATGCGTGAGATAGCTTTGCGAAAAGGTCATAAAAAAGCGAATTCTCCGCAGCCCGCGCACATTTTTCACAAGGCTTTCAAGCTCTTCGTGATAAAGCAAGTAGCTGTCCCTAACGCCTATTTCTGGGTAATCCCACGCCATTTTTATCGCCATCGGCTCGGTTTCTATCCACTCGCCATTCTCCCAAAAACGCCCCTTTGCGCTTACTTCGCGCAGATTTATCTCGGGGTTGAAATTCGTCGCAAAGGCGTAGCCGTGGTCCCCTGCGTTGCAGTCTAAAATGTCGATGAAGTGAATTTCATCAAATAAATTTTGCTGCGCATAAGCGCAAAAAACATTCGTAACCCCCGGGTCAAAGCCACTACCCAAAAGCCCCAAAATACCGGCTTTTGCAAAGGCTGCTCCGCGCTCCCACTGCTGCTTATACTCAAATTTCGCAAGCGAGGGGTGCTCGTAATTTGCCGTGTCGATGTAGGGGATTTTCGCCGCTAGGCACGCGTCCATCAGCGATAAGTCTTGGTAGGGCAGGGCGAGATTTAGCAGCAAATCAGCCTTGATTTTGCTCGCAAATTCAGCCACAGCCGCGCTATCATCGGCGTCTATTTGCGCTGTCGCCACATTCACGCCAAGTCGGGCTTTTATGAAAGCGGCGATTTCATCGCATTTGCTTTTGGTGCGGCTTGCTAGGGTGATTTGCGTGAAAGTGTCGCTATTCATCGCGCATTTTACGCACGCCACGCGACTTACCCCGCCCGCACCTATGATTAAAATATGGCTCATTTTTTTTGTCCTTTTTTTTGTGAATTTTAGCAAAAATTTGCGAATTTAGGCTGATTTTTTGCATTGCTGACTTTTTGTGAATTTCGATAAAAATTTGGCGAGAAGATGAGAGAATCGAACTCCCCAAAGCATAGCCAGCTATGCTTTCATCTGATTTGAAGTCAGCGGCACTCACCAGAGCACTCATCTTCCATTGCCCGCAAAATTGCTCGTAAATAGCTGCGATTTCGCGGCGGACACTTTTTTACTTTGTCTTACCCACTTTGTTTTTTTTTGTTTTTGTTTTTGTTTTTGTTTTTTCCTAACCTTGCATTTTACTTAATTTAAGTTAAATTCAAAGCTTTCGCACTGCCTACGAGACTTTGCAACACTAAAATTTATGGTGCGGTTAGCGAGATTTGAAACATACTCTTTGAAGTGCTATAAAATCGGCACTTGAAAAAGTGATTTTTTAAAATCAGCACGAAAATCAGCAGCCGCAAAACAAGATTCTAGCTATCAAAGTGCCATTTTATAGGCATTTGAAAGCCAACCACTCTCAAAATATCGCATCTAGCAAGGAAATCAGCGTTGCAGTCGTCTTATAAAGCAACCAAACGCTAAAACCTTGCAAAAAGGCATTATAGCACAAAGTAGCGACAAAAGCAAACGGCTGTTTTTGCTTGGCTTTTTTTGGCGTTTTGCTAGCACTTTGCGAAATCGCCACACACAAAAATAGCACTAAAATGGGAGCTTGTAACTTTTGGTTTGAATGGTTTTTGGGTTTTAAAGTGCTTCAAAACTCCAAAGCCCTTAATTCAAAATGTAAAGCCTTATTTTTGTGGTAAAATCGCTTGTTTTAAGCG
>CAVJSG010000165.1:0-4646 GCA_963651895.1 Campylobacteraceae bacterium | reverse complement strand
GTGTGAATTTTTAAATACAATGTGCCTAAAATTCATTATTTCTAATAAAACACACACGACAAAAGCCCATCAGCACGAGATTTTATAAAATTAAATTTAGTCATTGCATAATTTGACAAGACAAAGTCAAATCAAATCGCAACCATTACACAAAAAAGTGAATTTAAAATGTGGGAGTTTTTAAAATCTAGGAAAACCTTTAAAATTATGGACAAAATTTCAAACCAAAGCAAAGCCCCCATCCCTTGCGGAGGGGTTTGAGAGTGGGTAATTCACACAAAAGCGTAAATTATCTAGTGAATTTATAAGAAAATTCACAAAATTCGCTAATTTTGTCATTGTGAGCGATTTTTGCAAAAAACCGCGTAGCAATCCACCACGCATAAAGTGCGTTTTGTGGGATAAATTTCCGCGAATTTCCAAAAAATCCACGCATTATTTCAAGCCTCGCAAAGACCGACATTTTGCAAAGTCCCAAAATCCACAAAATTCCACAAAGCCTACAAAGCGCAAATCTTGCCAAACCCACAAAAATTGCAAGCTCTGCAAGCCCCACAACGCTCCAAAATATCCGCTAGCAAGCCCCTAAATTCAAGCCTAATGCAAGCTTTCGATATAGCTCATCGCCGATAGTGCCGCCGTTGCGCCGTCAGCTGCCGCGCACACCACTTGCTTGGGCGCGTCTTGGCGCAAATCCCCTGCCGCGAAAAGCCCAGCTGTGCTTGTTTGCATCTTTAAATTCACGCTTACTTGCCCGCCACTTTGCATTTCGCACAGAAATTCGCCGTTTTCCTGCCGCAAAACCTCGTTCCTCACATCAAGCCCCACGAAAACGAAAACGCCCGGCACCGCCAAATCGCGAATGGAGCCGTCTTTTAGGCGGATTTTCAGCCCCAAAAGCCCGCTCGCATCGCCGTAAGCCTCGTCTATCGTGGCGCTTGTGATGAATTCGATTTTCTCGTTCGCGCGAGCCTTTGCCAGCGTTACGGGTGCGGCGCGAAATTCATCGCGGCGATGCACCACAAACACGCGCGTGCAGATATTTGCGAGGTATAAAGCCTCCTCGATGGCAGTGTCGCCGCCGCCAAGCACGGCTACTTCTTTGTTTTTGTAGAAAAAACCATCGCAAGTGGCGCAGGTGCTGACACCCTTGCCGAAAAACTCGTCCTCGCCTTTAAAGCCGGCGCGGCGTGGGGCTGAGCCCGTGCAAACGATGACAGCGCGGGCTTTTTCTACCCTGCCGCCCTCCACAAACACGCTAAATGAGCCGTCCGCGTTTTTGCTAACGCGCTCAACGCCCACCATTTCGTGCTTCAAGCCAAAGCGCATACACTGCTCGTTCCACGCCGCCATAAAGCTCATCCCGTCCATTACCTGTGCTACGCCGGGATAATTTTCTATCTCCGAGCTGGAAGTGATTTGCCCGCCGGGCATCCCCCGCTCAAACATAATAACGCTTTTAAGCCCTCCGCGAGTCGCGTAAAGCCCTGCGGCAAGTCCTGCGGGACCTCCGCCGATGATTGCTAAGTCTAGCATTTTTTATCCTTTCGATTTTGAATTTCGAACCTTTTTTAGCAAGCTTTTAGCGTGCCTTGAAAAAAATTTTGCTCGATTTTGTCTTAAATTTAGCCTAAAAAGTCTAAATTTGCCTAAATTTCAGTGAAAATTTACAAATTTTTACGCTTTAATGCGAAAAATTTGCAAAATTTCAAACTCGAAAAACATTATAATCAATAAAATTTATCGTTTGGCTAATATGAGGTAAATTTTTTGGGATAAGGTTGAAATTTTTTATTGTGTTTATAAAAATTAAAAAGATAAAGACGGACAATGGGTAGAGTATGGATTGCCACGATTTTGCTACGCAAAATTTCGCAATGACGGAGCTTGGCACTTTTGGCGCTTCTTAAAATGGTGTGGCTTTTTGTGATTATGGATTGCTTCGGCGTTTTCAACGCCTCGCAATGACGAGTTGAGGCTACTTTGTGAACAAAAACCGCTCGCAATGACGAATTATTGTAAAATTCCGCTCCAAATTCAAACCAAATTTACAAAAAATTCACAGCCTCAAATTCAGCCAAAAATTCACACCAAAATTCACAAATTTACCACAAAGCTCCAAAAATCCACACCAAAATTCACCCAAATTTCGCTCAAAAATTCCCCCCCCCAAAAGCCCAACAATTCGCTCAAAATTAAACTACTGCAACAACTGCAAAACATACTGCTGGCTTGTGTTTGCTTGGGCGAGTGCGTAGGAGCCGCTTTGTGCGAGTATGCTGTATTTGGAAAAGGTCGCGCTTTCCTCGGCAAAATCCACATCGCGTATCACGCTTTCGGCGGATTTGACATTGACTTGCGTGACGGTTATGTTGTTGAGCGTGCTTTGGATTTGCTGCTGGGCTGAGCCTATGTCCGCGCGGGTTTGGTCTAAATTCAAAATCGCCGTCTCCGCCACATCCATCACCGCCATCGCCCCTGTGAGCGTGGTAACGCCTGCGGTTCTATCTATGATGAAAAGGGCGGTTGAGACCGTTTTCATCGGGGCAAATTGGCTTTTGCCAGAGCCGTTGCTAAACCCTGAGCCAGCTGAGGTGTTGTAGGCTACTGAGTAGGCTGTTGTCGAGCTTATAAAGACAAATTTATCTGCCAAATGCGCTGAGTAGTTTTGTCCGCTGCCTACGCTGTAACCGCTGCCCTGCGAAAAGCCGCTGCCCTGCTGCCCCATCCACGCCGTTAAACCTGAAGCGTTTGTGATGATGTATTTGCTGCCGCCTGGGTAGGCAAAAAAGCCCAAGGCATCGGCGTTGTTGCCCTCTATCCTGCCCTTGGTGTCGCGCAGGGAGAGCGACTGCTGGGAGATGAAGTCTGTGTCCCTAAAGCCAAAATTGCCCTCGCCGCTGATGGCTATGTCCTGCCCGCTGTTTTTGACTAGGTGCAGTCTGCCGAAATTTGTCCTCTGCTTTGCCACTATGCCAGAGCCCACACCAGGCTCGCCTGTGATGACTATGCCGCGCCCATCGGCTGAGGTTAGCACTAATTTGCCGTTTGCATCGCGCGCAGCTTCCACACCTGTGGTGTCCTTAACGCCGTTTATGGCTTGCACTAGCTGTCCGTTTTTATCGGCGTCTTGATACTCTATCTGTCCGATAATCACGCCGTTTATGGCGAAGTCTTGGCTTGTGGAGCCTGCTTTGATTTCGTAAATTCCATAAGTTTGCACGGTGTAAGTGGCGCGAACGCCTGTGCGGTCGCTGACGCGGTTGATTTCCTCCGCCAAAGCCCCAAGCCCCGTGCCTACGCTGTAAGATATGGGGATTTCGGCGAATTTAAAGTCCTCTATGCCGTTGTAGTTTTTTATCACCACATTTGCGAGTGAGCTTGCCGTGATATTTGCGCCCGTTTCAAAGCGTGTAACGCCGATTTTTGAGCTCATAGTGGGTCCTATGCTCGTTTTAACCGTGATATTTGAGCGGTCGCCGACTTGATACTCTTGGTTTATGTAGCCCCCACTCAGTAGCTGTTTGCCGTTGAAGCTCGTGGAGTTTGCTATGTTGTCAAGTTCCTCCATAAGCCTATTTATGTCGGCTTGGAGCATATTTCGCGTCTTGGTGCTTTGCCCATCCTGTGCCGCTGAAATCGCCTTTTGCTTGATTTGGTCGAGGATATTAACCTGTTCCTCAATCGCCTTGTCAGCCACATTTAGCACGCTCATAGCCTCGTTTGCATTATCAATAGCCTGCCCGAGACTTGAAGCCTGCGTTTTTAGCTGGTCTGCGATGGCAAGCCCTGAGGCATCGTCCTTTGCCCAATTTATGCGAAGTCCTGATGAGAGGCGTTCTAGCGAGGAATCAAGCGAAGCTGTGGTGTTGTAGAGGTTGTTGTGCGCGTGCAATGCGCCCACATTTGTGTTAATCCTTAAACCCATAATGGTTCCTTTCAAAAATGATTGCTTAAAAGCCATTAAGCAATAATCGTTCCAAATTTAGTGTAAGTTTCCCTTAAAAACGCACTTTGTGTGTTTATGAGCTTGCAAATGCTCGAAATGATGGGCTGTTTTGGCTCGCAAAGTCCTTGAAATTTACAAATTTACACAGGGGCTTTGAAAATCCGCTAAAAACATTTTGAATTTAGCCGACTTTAAATTTTACTTTGTTATAATCATTCATTATTTTTCACAAAGAAAGGCGGGCAAAATGTCAAAGGCTCACAAACAAGACGAAAAAGTGTCGCTAGAAAGCGGTGCGGCGCAATTCGCGGCAACTTCAAAAACTCGTGGCGATGAGGTTGCGCAAACCACAAATGCTTTCATCGAAAAGCGCGATGGGCGCAGGGTGAAATTTGAGTGCGAGAAAATCATCGAGGCGATGAAAAGTGCTTACAGGGCTTACGCGGCGGCGAATTTGTGCGAGGAAAATTCGGCAAATTCAGCCGAAAATTCCGTGAATTTAAAGAAAAATTCAGTAAATTTTGCGAATTCAAAGGCAAATTCAAGCTCAAATTCAGCAAATGCCGTGAATTTAAACGGCGCGAATTCAGCCCAAATTCAAGTCGCCGAGGACTTTGCCGCCTTTGCCGCAAATGTCGCGGCAAAAATTCAAGCCCTTTGCGAAAATGAGCTTTTAAATGTCGAGCAGATTCAAGAC
>CAVJSG010000164.1:0-4681 GCA_963651895.1 Campylobacteraceae bacterium | reverse complement strand
TTAGTTTTTGCTGCCTATCCAAATAGTCGCCTATGTCGTGGTAGAAAATTTGGGCTTTGTTTTGAAGCTCGCCATTGTTTTGTGAATTTTCGCTCGAATTTTTCCCGCATTTTACCAAAATCGAAATCGCCACAGGGGTGCGCGAACCGCTGTCGAAAACTCCGCCGCCCTCTTTTTGCCGAGCATCGCCTTGCGTGCGGGCGTTTCCGCGCAAATTGAAAATGTAGATATAGTCAAACTCGCTTGCCAAACAAGCCCGCAAGCCGTCATCGCTGTTGCTTTCAATAAAACTGCCGTTTGTTACAAATGCCACAATACCCGCATTTTCTATCCTATCACTTGCATAGCGAATAGCCATTTTTAGCGTGTCATAACTCGTGTTTTTGGATTTTGTGGCTAGGCTTTTGGCTTGGTAGGTTTGGGCTATGCGTGCTTCTAGTGCGGGATAAGCGGTGTTTTTGTTGTCATCATTTGCGGAGGTTTGCCCTGCCGAATAAGGCGGATTTCCAAAAATCACCTTGAATTCTTGGTTTTTGAATTCGTTGATTTTGCTTAAATTCTTGGCGAAATACTCGGTGTTTTCGAGTTTTAGACTATCGCCTTTAAAGCCCTTGCTTTCGGAGTCATAAGTCTCAAAGGTGTCAGTGAAAAGTAGGTTTTCAAAAAGCTGGTAGTTTTGTGAATTTTGGGCGGTTTCCAAAGGCAAAGCCCCCTCCCTTGCGGAGGGGGTTTGGGGGTGGGTAATTTGTGAATTTTTTGTTGAATTTTCGCTTAAATTCACGGAATTTGCTGAATTTTTGGGGTTTGTGGCGTTTTTTAACCCACCCCCTAAATCCCCCTCCGCAAGGGAGGGGGACTTTTGAGAGTCGCCTTTTACAAGGGACTTGTCAGCGGTTTCAAGCCTCAAAACGCGTTCGTGGTAAATGGAGGTGATATTTAGCTGGGCGATATAGTAGGCTAAAAGGGTGATTTCGTTCGCCCAAAGTTCGTGCGTGTATTTGTGGGACAAATTTGCGTCTAGCAGTCCGCTTTGAATGAGGCGCGTGATGAAGCTGCCCGTGCCTGTGAAGGGGTCTAAAATATGCACGCCGTTATCGCTGAGGCTTTTGCCAAAGTGCTTTTGCAGGGCAAATTCCACGCTGTGAATGATGAAATCGACAACCTCGATGGGCGTATAGACTATGCCAAGTTTTTCTTGGGTTTTTTTGAATGCGGCTTTGAAAAGGCTATCATAAAGGTTGCGGATTAAGTCCTGTTTGGCTTTGTCGCTAACAGCGTGTTCGGCTGTTTTTTGAATGCTGTTATAAAAACTTTTGAGCTTGTCTAACTCACCTTTAAGCCCGAATTTGCAAAGCTCATCATAAAGCCTTTCTAACTCAAAACTCACCTTGTCAAATTTGGCAAAATTTAAATTTGGGAAAATGTGGCTGAAAATGGGCTTTGTGATGATATGCTGGGCTATGAGTGAGATGGCTTCGTTTATGTCAAAACTAGCATTTAAATTTGACTTTAAAGCCTCGCAAAAATTCTCAAATATAAGCCTTATCTTTTCGTCATTTTTATCGTCTGTTATAATGGCTTTTATGCGGGTGCTTAAATCTTTCATAATCTCGCCTACCTTGTCCGCATAAAGCTCCCAATACGCCAAGTCGCCGAGATTTTTAGGAATGGCGTTTTTGATTTCTGTGGAGAGTTCTTTTAGGGCAAAGAGTGAATTTTGAATGTTTTTTGCCCTTTCTTGTATGGCTTTGTCGCTTTTTGTGTCGCTATCAAAGCCGCCTGCGGACTTGTCTTTGGAGGCTACTATCTTTACAACCTCATTTATGCGCGAAATATCCACAAGCCTTTCATCGTGGCTGCGAAGTGCTTTTAGCACTTTCCAAATGCCCTTAAAGGCTTGGGATTTTAGGCAGTTGTCGTAGTTTAAAATGTCCCTTTCGCTCAAAGCTATGGGGAGTATTATGTAGCCGAATTTTTTGTTTGGTGCTTGGCGCATTACTCGCCCTACGGCTTGGACTATATCAACAACACTATCTCGTGGGTCAAAAAACGCCACGGCGTCTAAATTTGGCACATCTATGCCCTCTGTCAGGCATTTTGCGTTGCTTAAAATTTTAAAGGGCGCGTCATCGGCGTTTTTGAGCCAATCAAGCTGGGCTGCCTTGTCGCTTGCGTTAAATGAGCCGTCAATATGGCGCGTGATTTTGGTATCTACTTTGCTTGCTCTTGTTTCTTTTCTTTCGTTATCGTCTAACTCGACTTTTAAATTTTTATCAACCACGGCGAAATTTTGGGTGAAAAATTGTGAATTTTTAATGGAGCGATGAAAGGTTACAACGCGTTTCATAGGCTCGCTGTCATCGCTGAATTTTTCTAGGATTATTTGGGAATTTTGGGGGTTTTCGCTGTCAGCGGCGGAATTTTTGGTGTCGGTTTGTGAATTTTCTTGGGAATTTTGGTTTTCGTTGCTTGTGGGGGCGTTTTGTGAATTTTTTGTTGAATTTTCGGGGTTTTCGCCCTCTAACAAATACAAATCCTGCTTTAAAATCGCCTTGTAAAGTCCTAACATTTTGCTTATGTCATCGGTTTGATAGTCCTTGCCTTTGGCGTTTGTGAGGCTTGCTGTGGTGTCTTTGTTGATGAAGGTTATCAGCACGCGGTAGTCGCATAAAATGTTTTTCTCGCCACCATCAGCCTTTGTGGTAATGGCATCGCCAAAACGCAACGAGTAAATTTCGCGCCCAAAAATTTCCTCATCGTCCATAGAATAGACTTCTAATTCGTTTTCTTGCATTTGTTCTTGGACTTTTTTGCTTGCCTTAACTTCGTTATTGTCATTATAAACGCGCGGCGTGGCTGTCATATAAAGGCGAAATTCAGCCTTTAAAAACTCGTCATAGTGGGTTTTTTGCCAAATGCTAATCTGCTTTTTGCCCTTTGTGCTTTCGTTTTCGCCGCTTGCATATTGTAAATTCAGGCTTTCTTTCTTTTTGTCATCTTTTATTTTGACTAATTTATCATAGCCTGCTGTGCGGTGTGCCTCGTCATTTATGATGAGTTTGAATGTGAATTTTTGGGCGTTTGTTTGTGAATTTTGATTTTCTTTGTCGGCGGTTTGGGCTGAATTTTGTGAATTTTGGGTTAAATTCACGGAATTTTGGGTGTTTTGGGCGGCGTTTTTGAAAAGCTCTCTTTGCGCCTCAATCACGCAATCAATGCTTTGATAGGTGCTAAAAATAACGATTTTCTTGCCTTGGGCTTGGTAGTGTTTGATTTGAGAGGCTAAATTTTGGGGATTTGAGATGACGGGAATGCTAATATCAGCGGCTTTTATGTCCTCGCTGTCCTTTGTGATGGCGTTTGCTGCGCTGTGTGCTATGTTTGTATCGCTGCAAACGGCGAAAACCTTGTAGTTTTCGCTCTCGCTTTCCTTGAAAAACTCGATGAGCATTTGATTTATAAGGGCTAGGCTTGGGGCGAAAAAGAGTGCTAGCTCGCCGCTGCCCACGAGAGCGTCAATGGTGCGAACCGAGAGCAGGCTTTTGCCCGTGCCGCAAGCCATTATGACTTGCGCCCTATCCCCCGCAACCCTTTTTTCCTTGCTTTCGCCGTTTTGGGTGTGAATTTCTAGCTTGATTTCCTTACTTCTGTGTGCAAAACTCTCTTTTATGGCATTTAGCGCGGCTTTTTGATAGTCGCGCAAAGCCTTTTTGTCGCGCATTTTAAGGGAGCTTAAATCCTCTAAATTTAGGGTATCCCACTCGATATTTAACTCTTTAAGCGCGTAGTAGCCGTAGCTTTTGGCGCTGCTTGTGCTTGTTTCGGTTTGTTTTATGGCTTTGCGGAAGTTTTCGCTCTCGTTTTTGCAGGTGTGAAAAACGAGTTTGTCCGCTATGTCGCAAAAGCGTTCGCCGCTTGATTTTGTGATATTATTTATACCCAAAAAATTGCGCAAATCCCCTTGTGCTAGCGTGTGCGCGGTGTCGTAAGCCTTGCACTGCACGCTCGCCCATTCGCCGCCGTGAGTGAGTGCCATTATGTCGATGCCTATGTCTTGGGAGTTTATGCCGAATTTCGCGCTAAACTCATTCCACAAATACACTTCTTTAAACTCGTTTGTGAAAATAGGCATTGTCTGCAAAATCCTAGCCACAAGGCTTTCAAAAAGCCTGCCCTGCTCGCGCGTGCTGCCGCTTAAATTCGCATCTTTGATGAGGGTTTGCAAAATATCGTCAAAATTCGCGGAGGTTTTGGTGCTTGTTTGCGCGGTGTTTTGCGAATTTTGGGTGCTTTGCGTGGGCTTTGTCTCGTTTTGAGAATTTGCGTGCGCTTGGGTGTTTGTTTGTGCGGTGTTTGCGGTGTCGTTTGGGTTCATTGCCTTGCCTTTTTAGTTGAGATTTTAAATAAAATTCGCGTGATTATAGCATAAAAAGATAATTGCTAGCATTTATGGCTTTTTTAAAGGTGTTTAGGGTAGTTTGTCAAATTTTCCCACAAAATTTCACCCCAAATTCAAAAATTTCTCAAATTTTCCAAAAAATTCAAAAATTTTTTTTCAAATTTCCACTCAAAATTTAGCAAACTTTAAGTAAAAATTTGTTATATTTTTAGTAAGTTGTCTTTCAAAGCAAAAAATGCAAATTTAAGCCCTTTAAACAAGGTGCTTACAAGGCTGTGAATG
>CAVJSG010000163.1:0-4694 GCA_963651895.1 Campylobacteraceae bacterium | reverse complement strand
CCTTGAATTTTTTGAAAAAAATCAAAACATTTTCAAACCTAGCCAAATTCTAATTAAAATCAGCAAAAAAGTCTTGTGTATTTGCTACATAATTTCGGAAATATCAAATCAATGTTTATGCAAATACTTGATTTTTATGCGAAATTTAACAATGACAAAGCAAAGCACAATAGTGGCGATTTTAAGGAATGCGAAGTGGAATTTTTATTTTATTTGGTGGGAAATTTTATGAGATTATTTATGGGGATTAAAAAATAAAAGATTTAAAAAACCGATAAAGCCCAAAATTTATAAAACCCACAAAATTTACCCCAAATAAAAACCAAGAAAATTCAACGCCAAAAATTCACAAAAGTCCGAATTTTAACCCAAAATTCAAGGCAAAAAAACTATTTCAAGGATTTTAACCGCACGCTTGCTGCCCTTTTGTGCGCCTCTAAATGCTCGGCAGTGGCGAGTATTTCAACACTTGGCGCAAGGCTCGCAAAGCCCCTTTTATCAAGCTCTTGCACGGTCATTTTCTTGCAAAAGTCGCTCAAATTCAGGCTCGAATGCGTGCGAGTTAGCCCGTAAGTGGGCAGCACATGGTTCGTCCCGCTGGCGTAATCCCCCATTGATTCAGGCGAGTAAGCCCCCAAAAACACCGAGCCGGCGTTGTTTATGCGCGCTAAAAGCTCGCGCGGCGCGGCGGTTTGGATGATTAAATGCTCTGGCGCGTAGTCGTTTGAGATTTTAACGCACTCTTTTAAGTCGCGCGCGATGATGATGCGTGAATTTGCTATTGATTTTTCGGCGATTTGCTTGCGTGGCAGGCTTTGCAGCTCATCTTGCACGCATTTATTTACCGCGCGTGCCAAATTTTCATCCGTGCAAAGCAAAATCACCTGCGAATCCGCGCCGTGCTCAGCTTGGGAAAGCAAATCAAGCGCGATGAATTCAGCATTTGCGCCGCCATCTGCTATGATTAAAACCTCGCTTGGTCCTGCTTGCATATCTATCGCAGCGCCCTTTATATCGGCACTTACTTGCCTTTTTGCCTCTGTAACAAAGGCGTTGCCGGGTCCGAAAATCTTATCCACCTTGCAAACGCTGCTCGTGCCGTAAGCCAGCGCGGCAATCGCCCCCGCACCGCCCATTTGATAAACCTCGTCTATCTCGCAAAGTGCGGCTACAAAGAGGATGGCGTCATTTATTTTGGCTGGACTTGCTAAAACTACGCGCTTACAGCCTGCGATTTTTGCCGGGATGCCTAGCATTAGGGCTGTGGAGAAAAGTGGGGCAAGTCCGCCGGGTATGTAAAGTCCTACCTTTTCGATGGGGCGCGAGATAAGCTCACAGCGCACTCCGCTCATAGTCTCTATGTCTAGGGGCGTGAAAATTTGGGCTTCGTGGAATTTCTTAATGTTATCAAACGCCTTTTTTATGGCACTTTTAAGGCTCTCATCAAGCCTTGCTGCCGCGCTTTGAATCTCGCTTTTTTCAAGCCGAACGCTTTGAATTTCAGCCTTGTCAAAGCGCAAAGCCTGCTCTATCAGGGCTTCATCGCCCCTTTTGCGCACGGATTTTATGATGTCGCTGACGATAGCCTGAGTTTCAGCCCCCGCACTGATGGCAGGGCGACTCAAAGCCTGCTCTCTTTGAGTTTCGCTTAACTTTTCATAGTGTAAAATTTGCATTTTTCAGCCTTTTTGTGAATTTTTTTATAAATTTTTTCTAAAAAGCGTTGAAATTTGTGTTAAATTTGCAAAATCAAAGCTCCAAATTTACTCAACGCGGTTGCCCACGCGCGAAACTTAATCGCACAGCGATTTTTTCACGCGGGGAAAAGCGTTTCGCTTCATTTTGCGCTTTGATTTTGCGAAAATTCACGCTTAATGCTTTTAGAAAAAAGCCCCGCAAACTCCGCATTCTCCACGCCTACTTCATCATTTTCTCAATGGGAAGCACGAGTATGGAGCTTGCACCCTGCTTTTTGAGCGCCTCCATAGTCTCCCAAAACAGCGTTTCCTTGCTCACCATATGCAGTGCCACCTTGCTTTCATCATCCGCAAGCGGCAAAATAGTCGGTTTTTCCATACCCGGCAGCAGCTCCATTATAGCCGAGAGCCTATTTTTAGGGGCGTGGAGCATTATGTATTTGCTCTCGCGCGCTTGCATCAGCCCATCGATGCGCAGCAAAAGCCTTTGAGTAAGTTCGCTAAATTCGTCCGAAAGCTCGCCCTTGCGCTGTATCAGGCAGGCTTTGGACTCATAAATTGTAGCGACTTCTTTAAGCCCATTCGCCTGTAAGGTCGCTCCACTCGACACCAAATCGCATATCGCATCCGCCAGCCCCGCTCGCACAGCCACTTCAACAGAGCCTGTGAGCGTGCAGTGCTTGTAGTCGATATTTTGCGCAGTCATAAAGCGTTTTAAAAGCTGCGGATACGAGGTCGCGATGCGCAAACCCTTGAAATCTCCAAGTCCGCTGTAAGCAAAATCCGCATCCATAGCCAAACTCAGCCGACATCCGCCAAAATCAAGCTTTCTAAGCATTGAAAATTCAGCATTCTCGCCAAGCTCGCCCCGCGCAAGCGCGTTTTCTTCGAGCACATTTTCGCCGATGATGCCCAAATCCACCACGCCGTCAAAAACTAGCCCGGGTATGTCATCGTCCCGCACGCGCAGCAAGTCGATGGGCTCGTTTGTCGCCGCGGCGATGAGGCTTTGCTCGTGGATGTGCATTTTCACGCCGCAGCTTTGCAGCAAAGCCACGCAGTCCTTGCTTAGCCGCCCTGATTTTTGCACCGCGATACGAAGTCGTTGCATTTTGCGTCCTTTTTTTGCGAGCGATTATAGCGAAAAATGCTTAAAATTTAGAAATTTGTAAGGATTTGGCAAAAAAATTTCGCTAAATTTGCGCTTAAATTTAGTAAAAATTCGCAAATTCTCGCAAGGTTTGGGGCAAATGGACTTTTTTTTCGTTGAGTATAGAGACCCTATTTTTGGGCTTTTGGTGCTAGTCGTCCTCGTGTTAGTAGTGGCGCTTGCGCATTATGCGTGGCGTAATATCGCACAGAAGCACCAAAAAAAGGGGCTTGAAGGCTTTATCAAAAAATTTGAAATCGCGGACGAGCACAAGGAACTGCTGCGCACTCAGGCTTTGAGCCTTGAAAATCTGCGCTTTTTGGCGAGCATTTTTGGCAAAAGCGGCGAATTTGAAAAGGCGATTCAAATCTACCTCATCGCGCTGGAAAGGGTGCGTGGCAAGGGCAGAGAGGCGGTTTTTTACGACTTGGCGGAGGTGTATTTTCGCGCGGGTTTTTTGCAAAAAAGCGAGGAAGTGCTTTTAAGTGCGCTGAGCCTGCGTCCGCGCAATGAAAAGGCTTTAAAACTACTCAAAATCGTGTATTTGCGCCTTAAAAAATATGATGAGGTGCTGCAAACGCTAAACTGCCTCTTTGAGCTTGGCTTTGAAGTGGCGCAGGAAAGGGCTTTTATAGAGTTTTTGGCTGGTAAAAATGCGGAAAATTCGGCATTTAAAGCTGAAATGAGTGTGAATTTGGGCGAGAATTTGACAAATTCTAGTGAATTTAAGGCTGAAAATGGCGATAATTTAGAATTTGCGGCAAATTCGGCGAAAAATTCACAAATTTCGCCCACAAAAAACGGCGCAAAGCACGCTAAAAAGGACGGCGAGGCGAAAAATTCAGCCCAAATTGAAAGCAATGATTTTGTGAAAAGATATTTGCTTGAAAGGGGCGAAACGCACTACCACGCGGAGTTTGCAAGGGTTGTGGATTTGCTTTACAGAGCGCAAACGCCCATTTTTTTGGAGGACAGCGAGTATTTTGAGCTTTTTTGCGCGAGAAAACTCGCCCCCAAGCGCGAAAACTACGCCTTTAAAAACAAAAAGCTAAAAATGCTTGAAATTTTAAACGACAACGACTTCGCCGCTAGGCTCAGTTTTTCCTATGTTTGCGCGCATTGCAAAAACCAAATGCCCCTATTTTTCTATCACTGCCCGCTTTGCTACGAGTTTGGAGGCTGTAAAATCCTTTATGAAGTGGGCGCGGCGGAGTGAAAAGCGTGAGAAATTCAGCATTTAAAGGCAAAAATTTATGAAAAAAGTCGAAATTTACACGGACGGAGCGTGTTTGGATAACCCGGGCTTCGGTGGCTGGGCGTTTATCCTGCGTTACAATGGGCACGAAAAGGCTGGCAGTGGGGCTTGGGCGAACACCACTAATAATCAAATGGAGCTAAAAGCGATTATCGAGGCACTCAAAGCCCTCAAAGAACCCTGCGAGGTGGCACTTTACACGGACTCGAATTTGATGGTGCAAAGCATCAACGAGTGGCTGGCGGGCTGGGTGAAAAAGGATTTTAAGGGCAAGAAAAATGTCCCGCTGTGGCGCGAGTATTTGGCGGCTGCAAAGCCCCATAAAATCACGGCTTTTTGGGTGAAGGCTCACGCAGGGCACGAATTTAACGAGCGCTGCGACACTATGGCGAAAAACGCTGCTTTGGGGCTTAAAAACGGCTCAAGGGGCTGAATTTAGCCCCTACACACTCCGCAAAAAGCGACCGCAAAAATTCGCCGTTATTCTACAACGCATTCGGCGAAAATAAATTTGTGTTCATCAGGCAGTGCGGCAAATACGGCATTTGCAAGCTGCCTTATCTCCCAAAGTGCGCTTTTGCCACTTCGCAAC
>CAVJSG010000162.1:0-4698 GCA_963651895.1 Campylobacteraceae bacterium | reverse complement strand
AAGGATAAACTATGCAAAGTTCGATTTTATCGACATTTCTGTGCAGTGCAGTAGTTGCGAGCTGTGTATTTGCAGATGTTGCAAAGAGCAGTGAGTCAAACCAAGCCCTATTAAATGGGGGGGGGGGGCGACATCGTCCAAAGCCCTAGATAGCAAGGCTTCAAGCCAAATTTTAGGCAACCAAACCCTAAATAATGAGCTTTCAAGCCCGTTATTAGACGGCAAAGCCCCACAAACCGAGTTGCTGGCTTTAAATTCAGTAGCTAAAAACTCCACGCTTTTAGCGCAAAATTCAGTCGCGCAAAACGCTATTCCAAGTCAAAACGCGCAAAATTCACAAGAACCTAGCCAAATTCTGCTAGCGGCAAACGAAAACGCCATAGGCACAGCGCAAAATTTCGCGCAAGAAAACAACGCCACGCGCCCTAGCCTTTCCCAAAGTGCGCAAGACGCCCAAGCCCCACACGATTTCCTAGCAGGTAGCAAAATCAACACTTATCAGCTAGGTGCGGTTGAGATTACCGCACCGCACGGGGTTGATTTCAACCCCACCACGCTTGAACTTGGCGTGCAAGACTTTAAGGACTATCACGCCACAAGCCTTGCAGACGCCATCAAACGCACGCCGGGCGTGTATTTTCAAGAGTTTGACGGCAACAACTTCACGCGCGTTTATATCCGCGGCTATGACAGCCAGCAAATCGGCTACTACATAGACGGCATTCCTATGAACGAAATCTTTGACGGTGGCACGAATGATTATGACTTCTTTCACACGCAAAGCTTTTCAAATGTCCAAATTTCCAAAGGCTTCGCATCCCCCATTTACGGCACAAACATTCTCGGCGGTGCGATAAATATGGTAAGTGCCAAGCCCCAAAAAGAGCTTGAAATTTCGATGTTTATGAAAAACCTCTACGGCAGGCACGGCGGCGTAAGCCCCTTTGAAACCCAACAAGGCATAGCCATAGGCACAAACCAAGGCAAATACTACATTCAAGCTGAGGTTTCGCGCGTAGATAGGCAGTCTTATCCTCTGCCCGGTTCTTACAGCGGCACGGCTGAGGCTAGCATAGGCATAAAGTCCGGCGTTATGTATGAAAACACTTGGGCTAGATTTACTTTGGGTTGGCGACCAAACGAAAACCACGAGTATAGCTTCAACTATATCTTGCAACGCGCCTCAAAGGGCAGTTACAGCAGCAGCATAGCCTCAAACCCCAAAGCCGACAACGAATACGGCAGATGGAGTTACCCTGATAAAAACAAAAATGTCTTTTATCTGCTTGGCAAAACCTTTTTCACGCCGAATTTGTCCTTAAATTCACGCCTTTATTATCAAACCTACTATGACAATATGATATGGTTTAGCGGACCTAGCATTTATGATGACTGGGGACTTGGCGGGATATTTGATTTAAGCTGGGACATAGCCGAAAAGACAAATTTAAAGGTAGGCTTAAACGAAAAATACGACTCACACATAGGCATTTACGAGTATAGCCCCGGCGTGAAATGGCAATACGCCGACATAGTCGAGCTTAAATCAAGCATCTTTGCGCAGTTTGCCCAAGGCGTGGGACCTTTGCGCTTTGTAGCAGCGGGCAGCTACGATAGGGTAGACCCCTTAAAGCTATGGTATGAGTCTCAGTTTAGTGCTGGAAAAACTGAAATGACAAAAAAACGCCTTTATGAAAGCATAGGCGACTGGACTTTGCAAGGCGTGATTTACTACGACTTTGCTGAGAACAACACCGCACACATCACCGTTGGCAAAAAGCAAACTTGGCCAAGCATCCGTTCGCGTTTTACTACTGATGAGGACCAAATACTAAACACCGACCTAAAAGCCGAAAGTGCCATAAACTACGAAGTGGGCTATGATTTGCGGCTTAAAAGCTTTTTGGGTAGCACCTTTGTGAGTGCGGCGGCTTATTTTAACGATATGAAAAATATGTTAAGCAGCGAAACTTACACCTATGCCACAGCAGCAGAGGCTGAGTGTGCCGTGCCTTATCACTATACGAATGCAGCTGGCACTATTAACGAATATCGCTGCTACAAGCTAATAAATGTAGATGAAGGCTACACCTACGGCGGCGAAATCGCAGTGGAGCAGGGCTTTTTTGACGATAAACTCGTGCTTGGGGTGAATTACAGCTATATCCAAAAATACGCCCTAAATTCATCCAGCGACAACACAAGCGCAGGACACAAAAAAATCCGCGATTACGCCAACCACCAACTAAACGGCAAGGTAGCAGTGCGACCGCTAAAAGACCTTGATATAGTGGCACTTTGGACTTATCACAGCGCACCTTACTACTCGACTTATAGGACGGTCGGTGGGCAAAGGGAGTATTTTTACTACAAAGGCAAGCCCTATGTGATAGTGGATTTGTCCGTGGGCTATCACATAGCCAAGGGATTTAGCGTGAATTTGGCAGCCTACAACCTGCTAGACAGGATGAACTACCTAAACAGCTCGCAAACCGCATACTATGTGCAACCCGGCAGACGCGTAGTCGTAGGTTTGGAGTATAAATACTAAAATTTAGGCTTTGCCCTAATGTCATCGCGGGGCGTGAATTTATTTTCACGCCTTTGTTTTGAATTTGGGATTTAGTGCGGCAAAATGCGTGAATTTTTTTGCTAAATTCGCAAGAAATTCACGCGATTTTGCGTGCGGCGATTTATGCGAATTTTTAGAATAAAATGCTAGAATTTTTAGCAAAAATTCACCAAAAGGAGAAAAAATGAAAATTCAAAATGCGTTAAAAGCCCTGTGCGGCTTGGTTTTGGCGGCGTGTTTTTGCGCCTGTGGCGAGGGCAATTCCAAAGGCGATGAAAACGCCCAAAGCGTGAATTCTCACGCAAATCACGGCGAAAATTCACAAAATTCAGCCACGAATTCAGCCGTGAATTCAAAGCAGGACTTGTCAAAATACCGCGCACTCTACGCCAAACCCACGAACGAGTGGGCAAAGCCTGAACTTGATGCGAGCGTTGCAAACGAGTGGCAAGAGTTTGCGCCCGTGCCGCGCATCGCCCCAGCCCCAGCGGACAATGAGTTCGTGCATACCAAGGCACATTTGGGCAAGATGCTTTTCAACGACCCGCGCTTGTCAAAAAGCGGGCAGTTTGCCTGCGAGAGCTGCCACCACAACGAGCTTGAATCCGCGGACGGCTTGCGCGTAGCCTTTGGGCACGATTTTCAAACGGGGCGGCGAAACACGCCAAGCAGCCAAATGGCAGGCTTTTTTGACGAGCTTTTTTGGGATGGGCGTGCCGCAAGCCTTGAAGAGCAGGCACTTGGACCCATCACAGACCCTGTGGAGATGGCAAACACCCTTGAAAACGCCACTCGCGCCATCAAAAACGCGCCAGAATACTACGCGATGTTCGTGGCGGCTTTTGGGGATGAAACCCTAAAAAATGCGTGGGGCAAATACTATCCGTGGGTTGCGCCCAAGACTGAGAAAGAAGAGGCGGCGGCGAAAAAGACCATCCACACGCACAAGCCAGAGGCTCAGCCTGAGAAAAAGCCTGATTTGCTGGGCTTGGAGAATGTCGAGGGGCTTTCAACGCTTGGTGCTGGGGCTGTTGATGAGCTAAAAGAGCAAGAAAGCGAGCTTTTCGCGCGAAGTGGCTACCGCAGGCTTTTAAGCGGCGCAAACGCCCAAATGCCAGCCCAACCAAAGGTGCCGCAGAATTTGATAAACGAGGCGAAAAAGCTAATAACCATCGAAAACATAGCCAAAGCCATAGCGACTTTTGAGCGAGGACCGGGCGTGATGGGCGCGAGAAATACGCGTTTTCAGCGTTTCTTGCAAGGAGACTACGCCGCGCTTAGCGACACGGAGCTTTGGGGATTAGATATTTTCCGCAACAATGGGCGTTGCGCGAACTGCCACTACGGCTTTTTGCTAAGCGATAAAAAATTCCACAACATAGGCTTGGACCTTTACGGGCGCGCGGGGCAGGACTTGGGGCGCTATGAGGTTACGCGCAACCACGCTGACATAGGGGCTTTTAAAACGCCGACCCTCGTAAATGTCGCTAAAACCGCGCCTTATATGCACAACGGCAGCTCGCCGAATTTAAAAGGCTTGATACAGCTTTTCAACAACGGCGTTGAGGTGCCTGCTGTAAATGACACGAACCTCACGGCAATCGCCCAAAGAGACGGCGCGAATGTGGCTGGGGATAATAAAATCGTGGAGCGCAAAAAATTAGTGGTAGATAAAGACGGCAAGGTTTTAAAGCCCACAAAATCGCCTTTAATTCACCCCTTGAATTTAAGTGCCGATGAAATCGAGGCTTTGGAGGCGTTTTTAAGAACGCTTTGAATTTTCGTGTAAATTTAAAAAGGTTTTAAAAGCGTGAATTTTTGCACAAATTTAAAGGCTGTTTAAATGGGTTTTAAAAAGCGTGAAGTTTTGTGCGTGGTTGCAAAGGCATTAAAAAATACTTAAATTAAAGTCGTTTTCTTGGACTGGGGATTGTGGATGAAAGACATTTTCATAGGCGTGGGCTAGACTAAAAGCAAACGCAGTTTGCCGAGCCCACGAAAATGTCTTTATCGCCGCAAACTAAGCCCACTAGTTAAGGTAGCCCAAAGCAAAATTAAAATTTAAACGCTAACAAACCCCACAAATTCACACTTCACAAACTTCTAAAACTCTCATAAGCCGCATC
>CAVJSG010000161.1:0-4731 GCA_963651895.1 Campylobacteraceae bacterium | reverse complement strand
ATACTAGGCGTAGCGAAGTATCCAAAAAGAATAAGCAACGCAATATGAGCGAAAATTGTAGTCTTACAAGAAGTCATTTTAATTTTTGTGGTATAATTTGAGAAAGGATAAAGCTATGATAGAAATTGATGAAAGCATTTTGCCTTTGGCAATACAAAAGGATATAGAAGCTTTAAAGGCTTATCATAGGGGTGAAATGAAAGAAGATAGTATGTATTTAGGTGCTTTAATCAATGAATTATACAGCTCAATTAACGGCTCGCAATGGGGCAATGAAATCAGCAAAGAGACTGCTGATTATCTGCGTGCGAAATATATGGCTTATAAAAATGGCGTTGATGTGGAGTTTTACTTTGATAAAAATTCCATTTACGACTATCATAAAACAAAGGAAAAATAGTGTTTGATATAGATTTTTCTAAAAAATGAAAGGAAAACAATGCCCACACTTGCTAATAAAACGCTAGCACCGCCTTTTACCAAAGACGAGATTTTGGCTTACCTAAAAGAGCTAAAAACCGAGCTAGAAAAGGACGGCATAATCGAGCTTGGGCTGTTTGGCTCTTACGCCAAAGGCACGGCTAGTGCTAGCAGTGATATTGACATTTTTATAAGAACAAGTGATGAATTTTATCAAAAATTTAGAGGCTTTAAGGCAGCTATTTTTCTAGGCGAATTAAGAGAAAGCATAGAAAATCACTTTGGATTAAGCACAGATTTATGTAATCTTAGAAACTATGATGACGAAAAAAGAAAAATCCTTTTTAAAGGCGCGATTTATGTTTGATAATAAGGCATTAAAAAAGATAAATAAATATAGCTTTAACGAATTTTAAGCAAAAAATTCAAGGATTTATTTAAAAAATTCACAAAAATTCACAGCAAAGGGCGACAAAGTGAGCAATATATACATTTTCGGCGACACTCACGGGCAAAATGAAATCCATAAGATTTTCCTTGTCGATGAGTATGAAAAGGACGATTTTATCATAGTTTGCGGGGATTTTGGCTTGCTTTGGAGAGATAAAATTTCAAAAGAGGAACAAAGTGTCATTGATGAAATCGCCAAACTGCCTTGCACCCTGCTTTTTTGCGATGGCAACCACGAGAATTTCAATAGATTAAAAAAATTAAAAAGCGTCTCAAAATTCGGCGGCGTAGCGGGCGAGTATATCAAGGACAAGGCTTATCATTTGCGGCGTGGCGAAATCTACGACATAGCAGGGCTAAACACCTTTGTAATGGGCGGTGCGTTAAGCATTGACAAGCATTTTCGCACGCCAAATGTCTCGTGGTGGGCTGATGAAGCCATAAGCGATGATGATTTAATGCGTGGAGTGGGCAAAATCCGTGAATTTAACGGCGACATAGACCTTGTCATCACGCACACCTGCCCTTACAGCTTTTTGAAATTCGTGGCTAGCTTTATAAATATCGCCCACAAAACCCAAGATACCAACCCCCAAAGGCTTGAAACCCTGCTAGAAGCCCTGCTAGACAAGAAAGTAGGCGAAAGAAACTCTTTTTTCACAAGGACTATCGACACTTTGCAGTGTAGGGCTATGGAGTGGTTTTTCGGGCATTGGCACGCTGATTTTGACTTTGAAGTGCCATATATCAACGCTCATTGCGTGTATGATGTGGTGCATAGGATAGATGCGAGTGGCAAAAGGGTAGCGACTAGGCTAAATAGCCCGCAGGTTGATTTTAGGGTGGGGTATGAGTGCTAATGCAAGCGAGCTTGAAAGCTAATTTGTGGTGTGATAATACTAGCAATTTTAAAAAAAGGACAAAGCAATGCCTAACTTAAATCAAGCCTTGCCGCCGCTTTTAGAACCACTTGATAAAGACGAGATTTTAGCTTATCTAAAAGAGCTAAAACCTGCCTTGCAAAAGGACGGCATAATCGAGCTTGGGCTGTTTGGCTCTTACGCCAAAGGCACGGCTAGTGCTAGCAGTGATATTGACATTTTTATAAGAACAAGTGATGAATTTCACAAAAATGCTTTTTTGATGAAATGCGAGAAATTTGGGTGGCAAATAAAGAACAAGCCATCGCCGATGCCTATGCGTTCGATAGGTCTGTGAATTTGATTGAGGAAAATATGAATTAAAAGGATAAAAATGCCAAAAAGTAACCAAATAACAACAACACTTTATCACATAAATGAGCAAAACGCCGTGCAGGTTTTTATAAAAGATGAAAACATTTGGGCTACGCAAAGGGCGATTGCGGAGTTGTTTGGGGTAAATGTCTCGGCTATAAACAAACACCTAAAAAATATCTTTAATGATGGCGAGCTAGATGAAAAAGTGGTTATTTCCAAAATGGAAATAACCACTCCACACGGTGCAATGCAGGGCAAAACTCAAGAGCGATTAGTGAATTTTTACAACCTTGATGCCATCATTTCTGTGGGTTACAGGGTAAATTCCAAAAAAGCCACGCATTTTCGCATTTGGGCGACAAACACGCTCAAAGAATTCACGCTAAAAGGCTTTGTGCTTGATGATGAAAGGCTAAAACAAGGCGAAAGCGTGTTTGGCAAGGACTATTTCAAAGAGCTTTTAGAACGAGTGCGTTCCATTCGTGCGAGCGAGCGGCGAATTTATCAGCAAATCACGGACATTTTCGCAGAGTGTAGCATAGACTATGCCCCTGATTCGCCCATTACGCAGGACTTTTACGCTAGCATTCAAAACAAATTTCACTACGCCATCACAAAACAAACAGCAGCCGAAATCATCTACAAAAACGCCGACTCACAAAAGCAAAATATGGGGCTTAATACTTGGAAAAACGCCCCAAAAGGCAGGATTTTAAAAAGCGATGTTAGTGTTGCTAAAAATTATTTAAGTTTAGAGCAGATTCGTAAATTAGAAAGGGCTGTGAGTGGGTATTTTGACTATGTGGAGGACTTAATTGAGCGTGAAAACACCTTTACAATGCAGGAATTTGCCAAAAGTGTCAATGAATTTTTGGCGTTTCGCAAATATGACATTTTGCAAGATAAGGGCAAGATTTCGCACCAAAAAGCACTTGAAAAGGCACACAGTGAGTATGAAATTTTCAACAAAACCCAAAAAATAGAATCTGATTTTGATAAAAGTGTGAAAAGGCTTAAGGCTAATGAATTCAAAGATGAAAAGAATTAAAATGAAATATCTAGCACACGACAAAACCTTAAAGCTATCAAAGACTTGAATTTTAGGCTTTTTGTGGTATAATAACGCAAAAAATTTAAAAAGGCTAAACGATGAAACTAAATGAAAAAACTCTGCCTTATGCCATAGCACACGACATAAAACAGCTTAAAGATTGGCATTTGGGGAAAAATGACTTGCCGCAGGATTGCCTTTGGTGCGAGCTTTACGGCTCGATAAATGGCTCACAGCACGGCGGCGAGATTACAAAAGAAGTGGCGGATTATTTGCGTGCAAAGTATCTTGGATTAGAAAACGGCGTGGATGTGGAGTATTATTTTTGGCAACCAAATAATTCTATTAGAGTAGAGTAAAATATGAAAGAGATTGACTTTACGCAATGCAGGCAAACGCTTAAAACATATCGTGGTGCAAATGGTAGCAAAAGAAGCATTATTTACAACGATGATCTTTATATGCTTAAATTTCCACAGCGTATAAATGGCGAATACAGCAATGCCTGCATAAACGAATACATCGCTTGTCATATATTTCAAACGCTTGGATTTGACACGCAAGAAACCCTGCTTGGCAGATATAATGATAAAATTGTCGTTGCGTGCAAGGACTTTGAAAGAAATGGCTTTGTTTTTGCGGATTTTGCTTCGCTGAAAAATACCATCATTGATAGCAGTGAAAATGGCTACAGCACGGAATTAGAAAGCATTTTTTATACCTTTGAAGCTCAAAATAATTTTAATTTTACTCCGCAAGAATTAAAGCGGTATTTTTGGGAAATGTTTATAGCCGATACCTTTTTGGGAAACTTTGATAGACACAATGGAAATTGGGGATTTTTGGTGAATTTTGATACAAAAGAAGTGAAATTTGCCCCTATTTTTGACTGTGCTTCGTGTTTGTTTTCGCAAGCAAACAACGACAAGGCATTTGAATTTGGGATAAATGACAAAGATATGATTGACAAAAGGCTTTATAATTATCCAAATTCAGCCATTCGTATGAATGGCACAAAGATAAATTGCTACAATTTTTTATCCACGACAAAGGATAAAGAATGCCTTGCTGCTTTGCTAAAAATCACCAAGCGTATAGATTTAAACGCCATTTATAAAATCATAAATGACACGCCTTACATTAGCGATTTAAACAAAGAATTTTTGCGATTTACGCTAAATGATAGAAAAGAAAGGTTGTTAGAAGCTGTGATTGCTGAAAATAAAGCCTTGCAAGGCTGTAATTTAAAATGACTTAAACAAACTAATGCCACAAACAAGAACAAAATGCTTTTTAAAGACTAGCCTTAAAAACCTTGCCTAATTTAAACCCAAGCGTAAGGATATGATGAAAATAATTTTTTAAAAATCCTTAAAAACAAGACACGGATTCATTTTTGAGCACAATCAATGCAAAAAATAGCTGTTCGTGTCTTTACTAAATTTAATTTTGAAAAAACAAGTTGCGTTCGAGTTTGCTTTGCTCGACTTTTTTATCTGCATAAAAATTTGCTGTCTGCAACTTTATTCAAAATACTTCTCATACTCTTTCAAGGTGTCAAGCATCACTTGT
>CAVJSG010000160.1:790-4931 GCA_963651895.1 Campylobacteraceae bacterium | reverse complement strand
CAAATTCATCAAAGCCCAAAGCATTAGGCAAATTCTCAATTTCGCCCATTTTGGTGTAGTCTAACGCCTCGCCCTTTCTAAAAACGCTTAAATCGTTCATTATTTTAATTTTTTTGCCTAAAATTCACGCTCACGCCCCAAATTTACCTTAATTTTATAGTCGCGATGGCGAGCAAATTTGCCAAAAATGCGATTATCCAAAAACGCACTATTATCTTGTTTTCCACCCAGCCGAGTTTCTCGAAATGATGGTGTATGGGCGCCATTTTAAACATTCTTTTGTGAAAGATTTTAAAGCCGCCCACTTGCAAGATGACGGACACCGTTTCAAAGACGAACACAAAGCCTATGAGCAGCAGCAGGACTTCGTTTTTGGAGATGATAGCCAAAAAGCCCAAAAAACCGCCTATGCTCAGACTCCCGCTGTCGCCCATAAAAACGCCAGCCGGGAAGCAATTATACCACAAAAACCCTATCAAAGCCCCTATAAAAGCCGCTATGATGATGGCAACCTCGCCCAAATCGGCTATTTTAGGCAGTAGCAGATACTCGCTGTAAAGCGCGTTGCCGCTAAGATAGACGAAAATGCCAAGCGAGGCTAGCGAAAATATCGATGGGATGGTGGCTAGCCCGTCCAAGCCGTCCGTTAAATTCACGGCATTTGAGCTTGAAATCATCACTAGCACCCAAAACGCCACGATGAAGCCGCCCAAATCGCAAAGCGGATATTTGTAAAAGGGCACGAAAAGCTGAGAATTCACGGCTTCGCAAAGGTAAAGGGGCACCACGCAAGCAAGGCTAGCGAGCGTTAAAAGCGCCATTTTTGCCTTCGCGCTAAGTCCGCTGTGATTGTCTTTTCGCAGCACTTTTTTCAAATCATCCACAAGCCCCACGGCGCAAAAAAGCACTATGCAAAGGATGGCACAAAGGGTTAGCGGCGTGTCAAAGCGTATGCAAAGTAGGCTCGCTACGAGAGTGGCGAAAACGAACACAACGCCTCCCATCGTGGGCGTGTCGCACTTTGCGCGGTGCGCATCGGGGGCAAGCTCGTAAATAGGCTGGCTGGCGTTTTTGCGCCGCGCCCAAGCTATGAATTTTGGCATCAAAAATAGGCTCAAACACAGCGCGATAAAGAACGCAAAGCCCGAGCGCACGCTGATATAGGTGAAAAACGCGTAGTCGTTGAGCGCGGAGAGGTAATACAAAGTTAGTCCTTGTTTAAAATTCAAAAGCCTAATTATAGTAAAATTTCGCCAAAATTCAGCAAAAAAGAGCAAAAAATGGCGCAAAAATGTATTCTCATCATCACGGACGGCATAGGGCACAACCCTAGCGAGCGGTTTAACGCTTTCGCGGCAGCGCACAAACCTTGCTACGAGCGGCTTTTCAAAGAAGTCCCACACACGCTAATCCACACCAGCGGGCTTGCGGTGGGGCTGCCTGATGGACAAATGGGCAACAGCGAGGTGGGGCATATGTGCATAGGCAGCGGAGTCATCATTTATCAAAGCCTAGTGCGCATAAATCAGGCTTTGGCGGACGGCTCGCTGGCGCAAAATGCGAATTTGCGGGCGTTTCTAGCCTCTGTGCGGCGCGTGCATATCATAGGGCTTTACAGCGATGGGGGCGTGCATTCGCATTTGACGCATTTTAAGGGCTTGGCGCGCCTTTGCAAAAATGCGGGCAAGGAAGTTTTCGCCCACGCTATTACCGATGGGCGTGATGTCAAACCGCGAACGGGCATTGAATTTATGGGGGATTTGGAGCATTTTTGCGCCGCAGAGGGCGTAAATTTGGCAAGCGTAAGCGGGCGATTTTATGCGATGGACCGCGACAAACGCTATGAGCGCGTTAAGGAATACTACGAAGCACTATTTGGCAAGGCTTTGCGCGTTGAAAATTTTAGCGAATATGTGAAAAAATCCTGCGACAGCGGCGTAACGGATGAGTTTATAAAACCTGCCATAAGCGTGGATTTTCAGGGCTTGCAAAAGGGCGATGGGCTGCTTTTTGTGAATTTTAGAAATGATAGAATGAAACAGCTTGTCGCAGCTTTGACGAGCGTTGAATTTAGCGAATTTGAGCGTGAATTTGTGCTGCAAAACGCCCTAACTATGACAAACTATGATGATAAATTCACGCTTCCCGTGCTTTTTGAGCCACTCGCGCTTAATGACACGCTCGCAAATGTGATTTCTAGGGCAGGTTTAACGCAACTTCACACCGCGGAGACCGAAAAATACGCGCATATCACATTTTTTCTAAACGGCGGCAAAGAGGACAGCGTGCGCGGTGAAACTCGCGTTTTAGTGCCTAGCCCTAAGGTAAAAACCTATGACGAAAAGCCTGAAATGAGCGCATTTCCTGTGTGCGAGGCGGTTTTAGCGGGCATCGAGCGGGGCGAGGATTTCATAGTGGTAAATTTCGCAAACGGCGATATGGTGGGGCATACGGGGGATTTTGCCGCCGCTGTAAAGGCTGTGGAGGCGGTGGATACTTGTCTTGGCAAGATAGTAGCAGCCGCAAGAGCCCATAACTACGGCTTTATCATCACTAGCGACCACGGCAACTGCGAGGCTATGCAGGACGAACAGGGCAACGCACTGACAAATCACACGACTTTTGATGTTTTTGCCTTCGTGGAAGCGCAGGGCGTTTCGGTGCTGAAAGCAAATTTGGGGCTTTCAAACATAGCCGCAAGCGTGCTTAAAATAATGGGACTTTCTATACCAAAGCAGATGAACGAGGCTTTGTTTTAGTTTTATAAATTTGCAAAAAAATTAAAAAAATTTAAAATAAATTCACAAAATTTCAAACCCAAACCCTAGCGGTAAATTATACCAAAATTTGCCGATTTACACGGCACAAAGGCAGTAAATGGCAGCAGAGGACCAAGAGAAAACCGAGGAAGCGACCAGTAAAAAGTTAGAGGACGCGCGCAAAGAGGGCAATGTGCCCAAATCCCAAGACGCCGCGGCAGTCGTAACCCTCATCGTAGCCTTTATAGTGGTGCTTTTCACCATAGGCTATGTCAGCGAACGCATAGCAAACCTTTACCGCTACTACCAAAGCTTCATCGGCACGCCCTTTGACCCCAAAACCCTGCACGCCATCGCCATCAAGACGATAATCGAAATCGTTTTAATGCTACTTCCCATCGTCATAAGCGTGATGATAGCGGGCATCGTGGGAAATTTAATGCAATTTGGTTTCATTTTCACCACAAAGCCCATCACCCCAAATTTAAACAAAATCAACCCCATCAAAGGACTCGCAAACCTTTTCTCGCTGCGAAAGCTCGTAGAAGCCGTAAAAATCGTCCTTAAAGTCTTTATAGTCTTTGGCATAGCCCTTGTTTTCTTGCTTGGCTTTATGCGCGAGCTGCCGCGAGTCGAGCTTTTCGGGCTTGGGGCGCAGCTTGCGTGGTTTAAGGAAAAAGCCATCATCCTAGGCGCAGTCGTCATCATAGCCTTCATCATCATCGGCGTCATCGACATTTTCATCACGCGTTTTCAGTATTTTAAGTCCCTGCGGATGAGCAAACAAGAGGTGCGGGACGAATTCAAGCAAATGGAGGGCGACCCGCAGATAAGGGCGCGAATTCGCCGCTTGCAAATGGAAGCCTCGCGCCGCAGGATGATACGCGATGTCGCAGAAGCCGATGTCGTCATCACAAACCCCACGCACTATGCTGTCGCGCTGCGTTATGATGTGAAAAAGGACGGCGTGCCGCGCGTGATGGCAAAGGGCGTGGATTTTTTGGCGCTGCAAATCAAAGAGGTAGCCTATGCGAATCAAGTGGCGGTTTATGAGCACCCGAGCCTCGCGCGCGAGCTTTACGCCAAGTGCGATGTGGGGCAGTTTGTGCCGCAAGAACTTTGGAATGCTGTGGCTGAGGTGCTGAGATTTGTTTATCGCTCAAATAGAAAAAAATACGGCAATAGGATGAGTGATAGGGGGTAAAATAGGGGCTAGCGAGGGTTTATTTTTTGGGGATTTTTTTTGTGATTTTTTTTTGTGATTTTTTTTGTGATTTTTTTTGTGTGCGCGGCGGCGTTGCGGGAATTTTTTGATTTTTGAGAGATTTTTACGCGTGGTTTGGGAATTTTTTGTGCGGATTTGGGGTTTTGTGGGTTTGAAT
>CAVJSG010000160.1:0-780 GCA_963651895.1 Campylobacteraceae bacterium | reverse complement strand
GGAAAAGACGAAGTATAGCTAGCTATGGCGAATTTCTCGCATAAATTTGCTAAAAATCATTAAATTTAAGCATTTTTTAGTAAAAACCCACAAATTTTTAGCCTAAATGCTCGTAATTATGGGAATTTAAAAAGTTGCTAGCCGCTTGGGGAGCGGCGTAGCAATAGATTGAAGGTTTTACCAAGCCTCCAAAGTAATCTTAATCGCAAAACTACCTTGATAGACTTGCGAAAAGGATTAGCAAAGCCCTACGAGAGCGGGTTTTGCTCTCGCAGAACTCGCGGCGCAACGCTTTGCACAGGCATCGCCAGCCTCGCGCCTCATCACAACCCCCTATGGGTGCTTAATTCACAATCATACTAGCCCTCGCAAAGCCCCATCACTACGGACTTTGCCATCTCGCCATACTCATTATGGCAAGATTTCATCTCAAAAGCCGCCGTTGTAGGCGCGGCACTCGGTTCGCACCTTTTTGGCTTTGTAAAATGACAAGCAAATTTCATACCAAGTTTTGCTTATTTTGCAAATTTTTGTCATTTTTTTGAATTTTTTGCGAATTTTGCTAAAATCTATCAAAAATTTAGGCTAAAAATGTTCATTTTTATCAAAAAATTCATTCCAAGTGGTAAGCATAAATTTTAAGCTCGTAATTCTAAAATTCGCAAAATATCCCTATAAATGAGAAAGTCAGCGATGAATTTATCATTTAATAAAAAGCAAATTTTTCAAAAAGTCTTGTTATTGATAATTTTTATAAATTTTAAAATTTTTTGCTGCAAA
>CAVJSG010000159.1:2472-4971 GCA_963651895.1 Campylobacteraceae bacterium | reverse complement strand
CTTCCGCCTTTTTCTCATTTTTATTCATTATTAAATCCTTTTTTATACCCCAAAACCGCCCTTTTAAACGCATTTAAAATGCTTTTATTATTTAATCCATTTTGCCTTTCTATGTGCCACATAGCCCCAAAAATAGGCAAATTCTCGTGCCTAAAAGCCTCCACACTTTTATCATTTGCAAAAGCCAAAGGCTTTAAATTTGCCCCAAGTTTCGTTATGGCAAAATTATGAAAAGAATTCACCAAAAATTCACGCCCATTTTCGTTTTTTACAAAATGCTCGCCTATGTGATTTTCAAGCATTTTAAGCTCGCTTTTAAAAAAATGCGCCACAAACTGCGCCCCACGACAAACGCCCAAAACAGGCATTTTAAGCCCCACGCACTGCCTTAAAATCTCATTCTCAAATTCATCCCGCATAAGATTTTCGGCGGTTTTATTAAAGGTGCTTAAATCATTTCCGCCGCTTAAAATCACGCCACTTAAAGCGTTTTTATACTCGCTAAAACTCACGCCAAAACACAGCGGCAAGGGCAAAAAGCCCTTAAATTCACGCACAAAAAGCTCGCCCCACTCCACAGCTAAAATTTCGCGCAACTCTTTATAATTTTCTTGCGTTAAAAGTCGCTGCGAAATGCCTATAAAGCTATGATTTGCTCGCTTGCACATTCTATCCTCACTCTTTTTGCGTTTAAAAGTTCGCCGAATTTTTCCTCTCCCACGCCTATGACGGAGGGCAGATTTAGCTCGCTTGCGCGGATTGCCATATGCGAGTTTGCCCCGCCGTAGCAGGTGATGAGTCCTAAAATTTCTTTGGAAAACAAATAATCATACCCCGGGTCAGCGGATTTTATCAGCACGATTTTGCCCCTTAAATCGCTCTCGTTTTCGCTCACTAACTCGCCCACAACGCTTTTTTGCGTGATGAAATTTGGCGTGATATTTGTGCTAAAAAAGCTATAAATTTGGCTTGGTGCATAAAGCAGTGGTGGGAGTTTGAGCGCAAGTGTGAGTTCGTATTCGTCTTTGTGGCGTTTGATTTCGTCCAAAAATCTTTCTTTTGGGTTTTTTGAGTAAAGCGATGAATAAAGCGTGAAAATGCTTTGCGCGTCCAAATGCGCCATATCCTCCCTAGCTATGCCATAATACTCGCCAAGTTGTGCTATAAGCTCTATGGCATAGCTTAAAAGTTTGCTAAACTCAAATTTCAAAAATTCTCGCCCCTCAATGCTGTCTTTTAAAAACTCAAAAAAGCCCACTGCATCGATATTTAAGCCGTTTTGCTTTAAAATAATATCTAATTCGTTTTGCCTTTTTTTGCTTAATTTAAAGGCGTGAATTTTCACGCTTTTTTTGCCACTTTTTAAATCAAAATACCTCTCATAATTTTCATCATATCTAGGGCTTAAAATGTTGTAAGTTCCAGCCCTTAAATGTCCAAATTCAGTCAAAAATTCGCTCAAATTTTGTTCATTTAAATTTGCACTTTTTATGGCTAAATTTTTGCTAACGGTGTTTAGCGAGTTTAAAAATTCATCCCTTTCTTTTAGGCTTAAAAAATTTATTTCTACTAGGGAATTTAGCATAGAAACCCCTATAAATGCAGCCCTTGCCACGCCAGCAAAGGGTAGAGTGCCTTGCCTTTTGCAAGTTTCTATGAGCCAATAAATTTTATCTATCAAAGAAAAGCGTGAATTTTTTATTTGCAAAAAGGCGTTTTGCAGTTTTTTAGCCTTTAAAATATCCTTGCGAAATAGTGAATTTTCAGGGTTTATGACGCTGTTTGTGAGATTTAAAAGTGCAAATTCTATGCGTTTTATTTCATTTTCATTAAAGCCATTTTTAAGCAAAATTTTAAGCCTTTGACTCACGCTAAAATGGTAGTTTGCAAAGACTATGTCAAACTCGATTTTATCGTGCAAATGCGGATTTTTTATGAGGGTTTTTTCGTAAAAATTCACAAGTTTTTGGGCGATTTTCTCATCCAAAGCCTTTGGCACAAAAGAGTTCAAACTCACGCGCACATCGATATATGGCATCCCCAAAAAAGAGTGCATTAGTGGGTGGGAGCGCAAATCCTTGTAGCCATAATTATCGCGCTGATATGCCCAGACATTATCCGTGATGATGGCTTTGTAAAGGCTTAATGCTAGGCGTTTGGGGCGCAGTCCTATGATTTCAGCAGGATTCCAATCAGGCATTATGCCGAAAATAAAGCTGTCCCCAAGCACGCCCGGACGGCTTTCTTTGAGGTTTTCAAGCCTTTTGTAAAGCCTGCTTAAAGCCTCTTTTGGCAGGGCTTTGAAAAGGTTTTGCTTGCCTTTCATCACAAGTGGGCGAACTTGCAAAAGATAAAGCGTTTCTTGGTTTGTGCTTTGTGAATTTTTGGTTGAATTTGACGGAGAATTTACGCTTGCTTCGCCACAAGCTAAATCTGCCGCAAAAGCAAATTCCATATCCAAAAATTCGCATTTATAAATAGCTTCAAGCTGCCTTATCA
>CAVJSG010000159.1:0-2462 GCA_963651895.1 Campylobacteraceae bacterium | reverse complement strand
GCCTTATCATCGCTATTAGCCGCGACATTTTTGCGTCTTCCACGCGCAAATCCTCGCGGTATGCGAAAAAATGCTTACTATTTTTCGCGCTGCCATCCGTTACACTCGCACTGGCGCCACTTTCGTCAAACTGCACGCAAAAATAAGGCGCGAAATTGTCCTTATCCACGCTAAACGCCACGCCACAAGCACTTATACGCTCTAAATAAGGCTGCACCAAAATTTCATCATTTTCATTTGGCATAGACGCCGCGACTTTTTGCAGGGCTTCAAAGACGGCGTTTTCATCATTTGCGTTTATATTTGCAAGGCTTAAAAACGCCCCCGCGTTTGAGTTTTCGCTGCTATCCTCGCTTAAAGATGATGAGCGAATGATGATTTTATGGGCATTTAGGCTTTTTATTTTTTCATAAATTTCTAGGCGTTTTTGTGAATTTAAGGCGCAAATTTTGTCTGAATTTTGTGAATTTAATTTGCCGTTTTTAAACTTTTTTTGAGAATTCAAAGCGTGAATTTCGCTTGAAATTTGCGAATTTAAACCGCATAAATCCGCCTTATTTATAATCACCAAATCCAAAATTTCAAACCCGCTCAAAGCCCCGCTCTCACGCGCTTTTTTTAACGCCAAAAGATTTCTCGCCTTGCTTTGAAATTTAAGCCGCAACATAGCTTTTTCCTAGCCAGTCGGCTTTAAATTTGGCAATGATTATGATAAATTCAGCCCTGCGGCTTACTCTCTCTCTCTCTCTCTCTCTCTCTCTCTCTCTCTCGTTGCGAGCGTTATTCATTTATATCCTACCTTATTTATAAAATAAAGCGAAATTGTAGTCAAAATACTTAAATGAAGGTTAAAATTGCACGAGTCTTTAACCAAAATGCAAAAATCACAAGCTAAATTCACGCAAAGCGTGAATTTTTCGAGCAAAAGCAATGCAAGACAACGCCGCAAAATTCACGCCTACTCCCACTCTATCGTAGCGGGGGGCTTGGAGCTTATGTCATACACCACGCGGTTGATGCCCGCGACTTCGTTGATGATGCGCCGACTCACATTTTCAAGCAGTTCGTAGGGCAGGCGCGAGAAACTCGCCGTCATCCCATCGCTCGCATCCACCACGCGCACGCACACGGCGTTATCATAAGTGCGATTATCGCCCATCACGCCGACACTTCGCACATTTAGCAGCACGCAAAACGCCTGCCAAGTTTTATCATACCAACCCGAGCTTTTAAGCTCCTCGCGCAAAATCACATCGGCAGCTCGCAAAAGCTCTAAACTAGGCGCATTCACCTCGCCCATTATGCGTATGGCAAGCCCGGGTCCTGGGAAAGGATGCCTGAAAACTAGCTCTTTGCTGAGTCCAAGTTCGAGCCCAAGTGCGCGCACCTCGTCCTTGAAAATCTCTTTGAGTGGCTCAATGAGCCTTAAATTCATCTTTTCAGGCAGCCCACCGACATTGTGGTGCGATTTTATAGTCTTTGCCACGCCCGCGACTGAGCTTTCGATGATGTCTGTGTAAAGCGTGCCTTGCGCGAGGAATTTCACGCCGGAGTGCCTTTTTGCCTCACTTTCAAAAACCTCGATAAAGGTGCGACCGATGATTTTGCGCTTTTGTTCTGGCTCAACCACGCCTTTTAGGCGTTCTAAAAAGATTTTACTCGCGTCAATGCTGATTAAATCGATACCCAGCCTGTGTTTGAAAGTGTCCTCGACTTGCTGTCGCTCGCCGCGGCGCAAAAGCCCGTTATCCACAAAAACCGCCACGAGCTGCTGCCCGATGGCGTTTGCCAAGAGCGCGGCGACCACGCTGCTATCGACCCCGCCGCTTACCGCGCACAGCACCTTGTCCGCACCCACCTGCTCGCAAATCGCGGTGCTTTGGGACTTTGCGAAGCTTCCCATATTCCAAGTGCTCTCGCAATGGCAGATGAATTTGGCGAAATTTTTAAGCATTTCCGCCCCAAACTCGCTGTGCTGGACTTCGGGGTGAAATTGCAGGGCGTAAATGCCCTTTTTTGCATTTGCAAAGGCGCAAATGGGTGAATTTTCGCTTGCTGCAAGGCTCTCAAAGCCTTGTGGTAGGCGCGAAACCTTGTCGCCGTGGCTCATCCACACGATTTGCGTAGTCGGCAAGTCCTTGAAAAGCTCGCTTTGCGCGGCTATGTTTATGCTCGCCTTGCCAAATTCCTGCGCCCCAGCGCGCTCAACCACGCCGCCAAAGTGCTGCGCTAAAAGCTGCATCCCGTAGCAAATGCCAAGCAGCGGCACGCCAAGTGCGAACACGCCCTCATCGCAAAAGTAGGCGTCCTTTTCATACACGCTGGCTGGTCCGCCGCTTAAAATGACGCCCTTTGGGGCTTTTGCGCGAATTTCATCAAGCTTTGCGTTAAAGGGCAAAATCTGCGCATAAACGCCTTGTTCGCGTAGTCTGCGGGCGATGAGCTGGGTGTACTGCGAGCCA
>CAVJSG010000158.1:0-5016 GCA_963651895.1 Campylobacteraceae bacterium | reverse complement strand
GATGAATTTAGCCGTGGGGTTTGGATTTTAACCCTGCTTAAATACTTTTAGGATAAAATATCATTTTTCAGTTTGGGGATGTAAAATGATTACTTGGATGCAAAGACACAGAAAGTGGCTTGTTATAACGATTTGGGTGGCTTCCATAGCCTTTGTGGGCGCTGGCTTCGTGGGCTGGGGCAGCTATGATTTCAACCTAAACCGCACTTCATCAGTGGCAAAGGTCGGCGGCGAAAAAGTCGGCTTTATGGAGTTTAACAGGCGTTTTGCTCAGCTATTTGATTACTATCAGCAAATCAGCAACGGCACACTCACCGAGCAGCAAGCGCGCGAGCAGGGCTTGGACGCTGTGGCGCTGCAAACTCTCATCGATGATAAAATGCTCATAAACTACGCCAAAGAGCTTGGCATAGGCGCTAGCGAGGATGAAATCATCAGCGTTTTAATTACAGATAAAGAATTCGCAGACGCTAGCGGGAATTTCGACAAGGAAATTTATTACAGGCTGCTTTCGCAAAACGGCATTGACGCGAAGGATTATGAGCAAATGCTTGGCGATAATATCGTGCTAATCAAGCTAAATTCGCTTTTCAATCTGCCCGTGCGCGAAAATGAGCTTCAAATGCTCGCCTCAAATTTCTTTATGCAAGATGTTTTAAGCGTGCAGCTCATTCGTGCGGACACTAATAAAGCCGCAAATGTCGATGAAAAGGCACTTAAAGAGCTTTGGGAGAAGTATAAAGAGGAATTTAAAACCCAAAAAAGCTATGAAATTTCTACTTATTTTATGCCCGCAAACGAGCAGCAAAAGGTTGACACAAAGGCTTTGCAGGAATTTTACGAGAAAAACAAGCAAAATTATAAGGATTTTAGCGGCAAAATTCTAGCCTTTAACGATGTGGCAAACGAAGTAGCCGAAAACTACGCACTTGAAGCGGTGAAAAATGAAGCAAACAAAGCGTATTTGGCACTTTCCAAAAAAGAGCTTGAATTTCAACGCGACACAAGCATTGATGACAACGATGTGTATTATCCTACCGAGCTTTTGGCGGCTGGCAAAGTAGGACTCGTGCTAAAACCCTTTGTTTTCGAGCAGGACGGGCAAAATGGCTATATGATAGTGCGCATAAATGCCATAAATTCAGCTCGCACAAAGACTTTCGAGGAAGCGAGGGCTGAAATTTTGCCACTTTACAGGCTAAATGAGCAAAAACAAGCCCTAAGCGCAAAGGCTAGCGAGGCTTTACTGAATTTCAAGGGCAAAAACATAGGCTCTGTCAGCCGTGATACGCGCCGCAGCAACGATAAAATAGACGAAAAAATGATGAATGATGGCGAATTTGCCTTTTTCTTAATGAATGTCTTTAACTCAAATGAGAGCAAGGGCTTTGTGTTATTTGACGATAAAGCCGTGCTTTACAGCATAAGTGGGCAGAATTTACTCAGCCAAAACAAGCTTGACACCTACAAGGACAAGCTCGCCCAAGATGTGCGCACCATAAAGGCAAATGAGATAAAAAAAGAGCTTTTAGCGCGGCTTAAAAACAAATACAAAGTCGAAATTTACTATGAAAAGGACAAGAGTTGAACATTTTAGGCATTGACTTAGGCTCCACGCAGGCTTGTGCGATTTTGGTTCAAAAAAACGGCGATGAGATAAAAATCATCGGCTCGGGCAAGGCTAAAACGCAGGGCGTGAAAAAGGGCGTCATTGTCAATATGGAACTAGCCGCAAAGTCCATAGAACAAGCCGTGATAAATGTCGAGGTAATGTCAGGCGTAAAGCATTATGATAAAATCGTGGTTTCTATCTCCGGCGCCTACGCTAAATCAGTGGATTCCGTAGGCAACAGCACCATAAACAACCACGAGATAAGCATAGAGGAAATCAGGCGTGCGGTGATGGACGCTGAGCGCAAGGCAGGAATTCCGGGGGATTATAAAACCATTCAAGTGCTGCCTTATAATTTTCAAATAAATGACTCAGATTGTGTCAGCGACCCGCTGGGAATGAGCGCGACAAGGCTCGTGGTGTCCGCGCATATCATCATCGCAAAGGAATCTGACATTAAAAATTTAAAGAAAGTCGTGGAACTTACGGGGCTGCGCGTGGATAATTTAGTGCTTTCAGGCTACGCCTCAGCCATAGCTTGTCTTAGCGAAAGCGATGAAAAGGAACTTGGCGCGGTTTTAATCGACATAGGCGGGGGAATTTGCGACATAGTGGTTTTTACAGGAAATGCCATTCGCTACAACGCCTGCCTAAAAATAGGCTCATCAAATATCACGCAAGATTTAGCAAAAACGCTCACCACGCCGCTTCACGAGGCGGAGCGCATAAAATTATCTTACGCAAATTTAAGTCAGCTGCCAAATCAACTCGTGCAAGCTCCCTTAATGGGCGATGAGCGCAAGATAAACGAGTATCCGCTCGAAGCCATAGCAAACATAATCTACGCGCGAGTCAATGAAACCCTCGCGCTTTTAGCCGAAATGCTTAGCAAATCAGACGCCCTAGAAAACGCGGGTGCGGGCATAGTGCTAACGGGGGGGATGACGAAACTTGCAAGGCTTGATGAAGTGGCGTCTGCGATATTCGACAACAAATCCGTTCGCATAGCCACAGCGAGAGATGACTTGATAGCGGGCTTTGACGAGCTAACAGACCCAGAGCAAAGCTGTGCCATAGGGCTTTGCTTATATGAGGCGGGGTATTTTGCGCCTTATGAGATTGATTCAAACAAAAAACTTCGCTACAAAGGCGAACCAGAGGTAAATTCAAAGGCAACAAAACCGATAATCACACCAATAGGAGGGGACGATGAAGTCTATGACGATGAGGACAAGGACGGCGAGGCACCAACTCTTGCGGCAAACAAGCAAAAGAGTGGCTTTTTTTCTAGGCTTTGGAACAAAATTTCAACGCAATTTTAAAGAGAGGTGATATTATGGAGGGATTTACGATAGAGGAAGCCCCACACACAAAGGGCGCGAAAATCAAAATCATAGGCTGCGGCGGTGGCGGTGGCAACACCATAAACTATATGATAAAAGAGGGTTTGAGCGAGCTTGACTTAATCGCGGCAAACACCGATGGACAGGCGCTTAACAACTCTTTGGCAAAAACCAAAATTCAGCTTGGCGAGAAAACCACAGGCGGACTTGGTGCGGGCGGCAAGCCTGAAATAGGCGCAGAAAGCGCACGCGAAAGCTACGAGGAACTAAAAGCTGCTTTGGAGCAAAGCGATATGGTTTTCATAGCCTCAGGCTTGGGCGGTGGCACAGGCACGGGCGCAACACCCATAGTGGCAAAGGCAGCCAAAGAAGTGGGCTCGCTCGCCGTTTCAGTGGTAACTATGCCCTTTAATTTTGAAGGCAAGGCAAAGAAAAAGCTAGCAGAAGCAGGACTAGCTGAGCTTAAAAAAGAAAGCGACTCCATCCTCGTCATTCAAAACGAAAAGCTGCTTTCGCTCGTGGATAAAAACGCGAGTATGGAGGACACTTTTGCGCTAGTTGATGATGTGCTTGCGCGTGCCGTGCGCGGTATGGTGTCCATCCTCGTGGAAAACAGCCGCATAAATGTCGATTTCGCCGACATCAAAGCCATTATGAGCCACAGGGGGCTAGCACTAATGGGTATGGGCGAGGCACAGGGGCAGGATGCTGCTATGGAGGCGTTGCAAAACGCACTCGAATCCCCGCTGCTTGATGGGCTTGACATCAAAAGGGCAAAGGGCGTCATCGTGCATTACAAGCACCATCCCAAATTTCCATTTTTGCAAATTGCTGAGGTGGGCAACTATATCCAAGATATGCTCGATGAAAACATCACCTTTAAATTCGGCGACAGCTCGGATGCAAATATGGACGAGGACAAAATCGAAATCACCGTCATCGCCACGGGCTTTGACTACAACGAGCAAGGCGCGAAAGTCGAGGGCAGCGATAATAAATTTGGCAGCAACGCCTTCATCAGAAATGTCGCCAAAACAGGCACCTTCGACAGCGAGGACTTTTTAAGCTTCATCGAGGAACCCGCTTACGCGAGAAATCAGATGGATTAAAGGCGGATTAAATCGAATTAAAAGCCTACGCACTTTTGCGGCAGATGGCGGCTAAATTTTACCAAGCCCCCGCAAATATGGGGCTTGGCAAATTTACAAAAGTTTTTTAAAAAACTGAAATTTATGCAAAAAGCCATATTTTATCGCTTTAAGCGTAGCGCGGTAGCGTAAAGGATATCGATGGTTATGCACTCGCATTTTATTATGGGGTTATTCGCCCATAGGTTCGCTTAGCAGCCAAGTTTATTTTACTGCAAAATTCTTGCCCATTTTTGCATACTTGCAATGATAAATTTAAAAAATTTTAAGCGCGGTTTAGCGAGTCGCCACGACAACGTCTAAACGCGTCAAAAATGTTTGCGAGAATTTCCTTTGAGAAGTCCTTTAAATTCTTGTTTGTGTCGCATTTTTGGTGCAGATTTTCGAGTATGCGCTGGTCGATTTTTTTGATTTTTTCGATGACAGCTTCATCGCTGATGTCGTTTAGCTCCGAGAATAATATGCGAATCTCTCTGCCCAAGTCTCTGTAAATGTCCTCGCGCGCCTCGGGGTATAATGAAGCTATGTGTCTGATGATGGGCATATTGACGAAAAACAGCACGGCGAAGTCCTTTGGCGTGGGGTTTTGGCGAATTTAGGGCGTTTGTAAATTTTTATAGTGTTTGTAATTTGCAATGTTTGTGAAACGCCATCCCCAAATTTTTTAAGCAATAAAAGTTCCAAAATGCTTAAAATTTGAGTAAATTTGAGATAAATTTAGGGTATAAAGGCAAATTTTTTGCTGAATTTAGGGGCGTTAATGGGCATTAAAGCGGTTTTTAAAGTTGCACGAAAGGTGCGAAATTTGGGAGATTATAATTATGAAATTTTTTGCATGACACGCGAAAAGTGCAAGAAATTTGTTGTTATAAGCCTTGATGAATCATTAACACTTTTTGGACATTTGGTGTAG
>CAVJSG010000157.1:0-5023 GCA_963651895.1 Campylobacteraceae bacterium | reverse complement strand
ATAATTTAAAGGGGCTGAATTTAAGCGATAACAACGAGCCTTTTTATGTTTTAAATGCCGTTTAGCCGTCATTGCGAGGCGATTTATCGCCGAAGCAATCCACTATCGCGCAAGGTGCGATTTTTTGGGCGTTTTTTGTTTAGAAAGCATTTTTCAAAATGGCAAATTCCACAGCTTTTTAAAGTATGGATTGCCACGCGGTTTTTTACAAAAACCGCTCGCAATGACGATTTTTTTAAAGGAAAAAATTTGAAAATAAAAATCCCAGCCACGAGTGCAAATTTAGGACCGGGCTTTGACTGCTTGGGGGTGAGCTTAAATTTACACAACGAAATCATCATCACAAAGGCTAAAATTTCAAGCGTCAGCATAAGGGGCGAGGGCGAGGATAATATATTTTTGAAAAAAAACAACCCATTCTTACGCATCTTTGATGAGTTTTATTTTGGCTTAACGGACGAAAAAGCTTGCTTTCGCTTTGAATTCACAAACCGCATCCCCCTTTCACGCGGACTTGGCAGCTCCTCAGCCATCATCATCGGCGCGATTGCGAGCGCATTTTTTATGGCGGGCAAAAAGATAGACAAAAACGAGATTTTAAATTTAGCACTAAACTACGAAAAACACCCCGACAACATAGCTCCCGCCGCACTTGGCGGCTTTGTTTGCAGCGTGGTGCAAAATGGCGAGGTTTTTAGCCTAAAAACCGACATTGACAGCGATTTGCGCGCGGTTGTGCTCATCCCAAACGCCACGATGAGCACCAAAAAATCCCGCGCAAACCTACCAAAAGCCGTGAATTTCAAAGCCGCCGCCTTCAACCTCGCCCACGCGTCCTTTCTCACGGCTTGTTTCTTGCAAAAACGCTACGATTTACTCAAAATCGCAAGCCTTGACGCACTGCATCAAAACGCTCGTATGAAAGCCTTGCCCGCGCTTTTTAAGGTGCAAAAATTCGCCCTTGAAAACGGCGCACTGATGAGCGTTTTATCAGGCTCTGGAAGCTCGTTTTTAAGCGTAGCGCACAAGGATGAGGCGGCGAATTTAGCGGCAAAAATGGGGCAAAAATTCGCGCCCTTTTGCGTGAAAATGCTAGAATTTGACAACAAAGGCTTTGAAATTTGCTAAATTTCGACAAAAAAAAGGGTATAATTCGCATTCGTATGTGCGTTTCGTGTCGTGGGCGGTTTTCGCAAAGCGAGCTTTTGCGCCTACAAATAAAAGCGGGGCAAGTCGTGGAATTTACGGGGCTTGGGCGCAGTGTGTATCTGTGCGAAAATTGTCAAAAAAAAGACGAAAAAACGCTCATAAAAGCCTTTTCAAAGGCGAACAAAGGCTTGGTAGAGCTTACTTTTAAGGGGAAATGATGGCGAAAAACAAGGTTAGCATTATGGCTATCGCCGCGGAATTTGGCTGCGAGAACGCCACGGCGCTGAAAAAAGCCCAAGAATTAGGGCTTAATGTCAAGGTCGTAAATAGCACGGTCAGCGAGGACGAGGCGGCTGGCATTTACGAGTATATGCAAACGGGGCGCGTGCCTGAGATGTTTAGGGCGAATTTGGAGGCGAAAAAGCCTGCTAAAAAGAGTGCTGTGGTGAAAAAAGCCGAACCTAAAATCGAGGAAAAAGCCGCGCCCAAAGCCGCCGCACCCAAAAAAGAAAGCGAAAAGCCTGATAAAGCTGCAAAAACTATTAAAAAAGAGGAATCAAAGCCTGAAAATAAGACTAGCGAAAATAAAAAAGAATCGCCAAAGCCTGAAAAAACGCAAGCCAAAAAGCCTGAAAAATTTGAAAAAACCCAAAAAAGCCCCCAAAAGCCGCAAAAAAGCGAGGCTCAAAAAGCCACGCCAAGCCCTGAAAAACCAAAGCCCAAGCTGCCCGATAAAAGCCTTATGCAAAGGCGGGGGCTTGTCATCGTAAAAAAGAAAAACGCAAAGCCTGAATTTAAGGGACCTCCGCCAAGTCAAAGCCGCCGCGAGTCGCTGTTAAAAGAGCGAATCGACTTAAAAGATATGTTTTCAAGTGCGCAAAATTTAGACAAAAAGCCCAAAAAAGTCAAGCAAAAGCCCGTGGGCAAGAAAGAGGGCGCCACGAAAATGGACTTGCTGGGCGGCAATGATTTTGGGGATTTAAGCACGGATTATGATGAAAATATGGTGTTTTTGCCTGATTTCAGTGATAGCGTCATCTCTCATCCCAAGCCTGAATTTACGCAAAATAAAAGACAACCTGCGGTTTTAAGGCAGAATTTCACGCAATTTACCGAGGGCGGCATAGGACGCAGAAGTCGCAAGAAATCCCACAAAAGAGTGGAGCGCAAAGAAGCCGCCGAGGTAAAAAGCATAGAAATTCCAAAGGAAATTCGCCTTTATGAATTTGCGGATAAAATCGGCAAAAACACGAGCGAACTCATCTCAAAGCTCTTTATGCTGGGGCTTATGACTACTAAAAACGACTTTTTGGACGAGGATGCGCTGCAAATTCTAGCAAGCGAATTTGACATTGAGGTGAAAATCATTGACGAGGCGCAGGAATTTGACTATGTGAAAGAATACGAAAGCAGCCAAAGTAGCGAGGATTTAAGCCCTCGCGCGCCTGTGATTACCATAATGGGACACGTGGATCACGGCAAAACCTCGCTTTTAGATTACATTCGCAAATCTCGCGTGGCAAACGCCGAGGCAGGGGGCATCACGCAGCACGTGGGTGCTTATATGGTGGAAAAAAACGGGCGCAAAATCACCTTTATCGACACGCCCGGACACGAGGCTTTCACGGCTATGAGGGCGCGTGGGGCTAGCATCACGGACATTGTCATCATAGTCGTGGCTGCTGATGATGGCGTCAAACCTCAAACAAAAGAGGCGATAAATCACGCAAAAAGTGCTGGCGTGCCGCTGATTGTCGCCATCAACAAAATCGACAAAGAGGGCGCAAATGTCGATATGGTAAAGACTCAACTCGCCGAACTTGACATAACGCCTGTGGAGTGGGGCGGGACTTATGAATTCGTGCAAATTTCGGCAAAAAAAGGCACGGGAGTAGAGGATTTGCTAGAAATAGTGCTGCTTCAAGCTGATATTTTGGAGCTAAAAGCCGACAGCAAGGCTCGGGCAAAGGCTAGCATAGTGGAAAGCTCCATTCAAAAGGGGCGCGGGGCAGTGGCAACGGTCATCGTGCAAAACGGCACGCTAAAAGTGGGCGATACCATAGTGGCTGGCGTGGCTTACGGCAAGGTGCGCGCACTTAGCGATGACACGGGCAAGGCACTTAAAGAAATCAAGCCCGGCGAATGCGGCGTCATAGTGGGGCTTAGCGAGGTTGCAGAGGCAGGCGAGGTGCTAATAGCCGTGCAAAGCGACAAAGAGGCTCGCGAATACGCCGCCAAACGCTACGAACACAACCGCCAAAAAGAGTTGAGTAAATCTACCAAAGTAAGCCTTGACGAACTAGGCGCGAAAATCAAAGAGGGCAACCTAAAAGCCCTACCACTCATCCTAAAAGCCGATGTGCAAGGCTCTTTGGAGGCTTTAAAAGCTAGCCTTGAAAAGCTCAAAAACGATGAAATAAAAGTGGATATCATCCACAGCGGAGTCGGCGGCATCACGCAAAGCGACATTGAACTAGCCTCGGCGAGTGAAAATTCCATAGTTTTGGGCTTTAACATACGCCCCACAGGCGATATAAAAGAACGCGCCAAGGACAGAGGCGTGCAGATAAAAACCTACAATGTCATCTACAACCTCATCGATGATGTCAAAGCCCTATTAGGCGGGCTTATGAGCCCTGTCATCAGCGAGGAGCAACTCGGGCAAGCCGAAATTCGCCAAGTCATCTCCGTGCCAAAGGTAGGCGTCATCGCAGGATGTATGGTGAGCGAGGGCGTGATAAACCGTGGGGCAAAAATACGGCTCATCCGCGATGGGGTGGTGATTTTCGAGGGCAATGTCAGCTCGCTCAAACGCTTTAAGGATGATGTGAGAGAGGTCGCCAAGGGCTATGAATGCGGCGTTGGCATAGAAGGCTGCGCTGATATGCGCGTGGGAGACTACATAGAAAGCTACAAAACCATTGAGACGCAAGCGGTTTTGGAGTAGGTTTGAATTTTTAGCGTGAATTTATAGGTGTTGAGGTTTGTGGGGTTTTTTGTGAATTTTGGCGTGGTTTGTGAATTTGGGTTGAATTTGGTGTGAATTTTTTGTAAATTTGAGTTGAATTTTGACAAATTTTTTGAATTTTCGCCCAAATTCAGCCCAAAATTCACGCATTTTATTAAAACCAAAAAACTCCGCAAATGCCCATCACTGCTCGTCTATGTGCTTTTCTTTTAGGTATTTTTCTATGTCGCCCTCGACCTTGTCAAATTCGTCCTTAACCTTTATGCCGTCCATTTTGCCCTTAATGTGCCCGTTAATATCATTGACGAAATCCCTAAAATCAGGGCTTTCCTCCACTAGCATATCAAGGGTTTCTATGTCTAAATTTCGCTGCAAGGCGGGCAAAATCACCTCTGATGCCCAAATGTCGCCATCAAGCTGTATCACGCCTATGCCAAAGCTCGCATTTAGGCGTTTTAACTCATCTCGCACTTCTTTGTCGATGCGCTCAAACACCACCAAATAGCCCTCGTTCGCCCAGCTAGAATTTGAAACTGCTTGGAAATAAAATTCTTTAAGATTGCCAAAATCGATGGATTTTTTCAGCTCAAACGAGTAGAGTTTATACTCGCCCTGCTTGATGTTTGCGAGCAAATTCAGCGTCTCTTTTTTGCGCTCGAACGGAAACTTCACGCCCACGATGTCAGGGTAGTTCCACTTCGCCCTGCCCTGCTCTTTTCGCACGCACCTTTCGTGGAAAATCGTCTTGCATTTGAGCTTGAAACTCTCGTCCTTGTCCAAAAAATACACAAGCAAGGGGTGCAAATCTCGCTCGTGAAATTTCTCTTTCGCGCCGTTTTTGCCCTCATTTTTGTGGGTTTTGCTTTCGTTTTGGGTAAATTTTTGGGGTTTTGTGGGCTCTTGCAC
>CAVJSG010000156.1:0-5026 GCA_963651895.1 Campylobacteraceae bacterium | reverse complement strand
ATTTTTAAAGTTTTGCAAAGTGGCGCCGTGGGCGAGCAGATAGGCAAAGCGAAAGAATTTATAAGGCAAACACAAGAAATAATGGGAAAATTACAGAGCAAAGAGCTAGAAAAGGACGAATTAGTGGGATATTTAGCCAGCCTTAACTACTCTATGCTCGGCGGCGCCGTGCTTGGAGCCGCGTTAGCGATGAGTTTAAACCAAAATAAACACCAAATCAAGGAGTAAAAATGTTAGCAACATTTCTGTTAGGACTAGCCGCAGGCGTGGCTGTGAGTGCCCTTTATGTGAAAAGGGATGACATAAAAAAGGCGGTGCAAAGCCCTGAATTTCAAAGCAATGTCGAGCGCGGCAAAAAGCAGGCAAAGCAAGCCATAGACGAGCTCAAAGGCAAGGCTAATGAGCTTTTAGACAATATGAGCAGCGAGCAAAGCTCCAAAAGACGAGGTCGCAAGCCCGGCACAAAGGTCGCTAAAAAAGCTACCATAGGCACTACGGCTAGCAAAACCACTGCCAAACGCGGCAAAAGGGGCGCGGCGACTGCGAAAACAAGCACACAAACCGCAACTACTGCTACCAAACGAGGCAGAGACGCGACAAAAACCGCGGCAAATGCTGAAACCACTGCAACCAAAGGCAGACGAGGTGCAGCAGCTGCCAAAACAGCGGCAACCGCAGCTACAAAAACCACTGCTAAACGCGGAAAAAAGGGCGCGGCGACTACAACAAACGCTGAAAAGCCCAAAACTACACGCAAAAAAGCTACCAAAGCTACCGCAACCGCGGGCGCAACGACAACTAGAAAGCCACGCGCTCCAAGAAAGCCTAGGACAGCGGCACCGCAAGCCACTCAAACGCCTGCAAGCACGGCTACAACGCCCACAGAGACAGGGACAGCTGAATGATACTCGATACAGGCACGCCCCGCTCAGTTAAGGGGCACGCCGCAAGCGGTGCTTTCATAGCTTTGGCACTCACAGCAGCCAAAGAGTGTGCAAAGACGGGGCAAAAAGACAAAAAAGCCCTCGCCAAAGCCTTAATCAAGGCAGCCTTAGAGGGTGGCATCATCACAGCTAGTGGTATAGCCGCGGCTAACGCGCTTGGAAACAAAGACAAGGGTGGCTTTCGCAATGTTTTCGAGGCTTTGTTTTTTGTGAGTGCCGGTGTGGCGGGCGTTTATGCGTTAGATAAATTTATGAGTGGCGAGAAAATCGCGCTTTTAGATGCCATAAAGCCTAGCAAACCCCCTATTTTTAGGCGCACAAAGCGTGCCATAAAGGATAAACGATGAAATGCAAGCATTGCGGCGCTAAAATTCGCAAGAAAAAGAGCGAAAATTCAAGCGATAAAGGCGAGAATTCAAGCAAATCAAGTGCGAATTCAGGCTCAAACAACGGCTTTTTAGGCATAGGCACGGGCAACAAGCAAAGGGATTTCGTCATCGGCACCCTGCTAGGCGTGGCTGCTGTGTATATTTTGACGAACGACAACGCTCAAAAGGCTATTTTAAAGGGCTTTGCCAAGCTCAGCTCCCTTGTGGAGATGGGCATAGAGGAGCTCAAAGAGCGTTACGAAGATGCCAAAGCAGAAGTGAATTCTTAATGCGACAAGGCTCAAAGCTCGCTCTGCGCTTGATGCACCACACCAAGCAGCGTGCGAGATTCCGCTACACCTTTGCTGGTGGCTTTAAAATCGACTCTGTGTCCTTGCAAACGAGCATTTGCGCCATCGAAAATGTCAAGCAAGTGCGTATAAATAGCACTTTGGGAGACATTATCGTGGAGTATAGCAAGGATTTAAGGGGTATTGAGGCTAAAATTTACGCGCTTTTATTAAACCAAATGCGTGAATTTAAAGCCCAAAGCCCCCTACCCTCAAAGAGCGACAGCCCAAGCAAAATCGAGCTTTTAAAGGCTGCAAGTGCCTTGTTTATGGACTTTGTGCTAAACAACAACGCCGCAAAGCTAATCACCTCGCTCTTTGCCTGCGCCCCCTTGCTTAAAAGCGGCATTGCCACGACTTACAAAGAGGGCATAAATTCACGCACGCTCGAAGCCTTGGCGGTGGGCATTTCGCTTTATTTGCGAGATTATCGCACCGCAAATTCCACGAATTTTATGCTCGCCCTTGGCGAATACATCGAGGAACTCACTATGTATAAGAGCGATGATTTGATAAAAGAGCTTTCAAAGCCCACGCAGACAAGGGCTTGGGTGGAAATTCACAAAGACGGCAAAACCACACTCAAAGAAGTCGCCAGCGACACCCTAAAAATAGGCGATATAGTCGTTGTCGGGGCTGGAAATATGATACTCATCGATGGGCATATAGTCAGCGGTGAGGCTTTGGTAAATGAAATCTCAATGACAGGCGAGGCAACGCCCGTGCAAAAGGCGCGCGGAGACAAGGTTTTGTCCGGCACCGTGGTGCAAGAGGGTGCCATCAAAATTTGGGCTGAAAGCGTGGGGGCGGATACGGCGGTGGCGAAAATCAAAAATTATTTGGAGGAAACGCTGGTGCAAAAGTCCGCGCGCGAGCTTGGCGCGAGCAAGATGGCGGACAAGCTAGTGCCCATTACTTTCAGCCTCGCCGCCCTAGCCTACGCTGCTAGCCGCGATTTGATGCGCAGTGCGAGCGTTTTGCAGGCGGACTACTCGTGCGCGCTCAAACTCACCACGCCCGTGAATTTTAAAGCCGCCATTTCAAGTGCGGGGCGCGAGGGCATCATAGTCAAGGGCGCCAAAGCACTCGAAGCCCTGCAAGAAGCCGAAATTTTCGTCTTTGACAAAACAGGCACGCTCACAAAGGGCGATTTAGAGGTGCTTGCGGTGCATAGTTTCTCGCGTGAATTCAGCCCTGAGCGCATTTTAAACCTAGCCGCGAGCATAGAGGAGCACTACTTTCACCCTGTGGCACAAGCCATAGTCAAGGCAGCGCAGCAAAAACGCTTCACGCACATTCACCACGATGAGGTTACTTTCATCGTGGCACACGGCGTGAAAAGCGAAATGGCGGGCAAAAGCGTCATCATCGGCAGCAGGCATTTTTTGGAGGATGATGAAAAAATCGACTTCGCGGCGCATTTAGCCAAAATCCAAGAGCTTGAAAACAGCGGCGAAACCTTGCTTTTCATCGCTTATGACGGCAAACTTTTGGGCGTGATAATGCTAAAAGACACGCTGCGAGCCAACGCAAAAGCCGCTATATCAAGGCTTCGCAAAGCCGGGGCAAAGCAAATCATAATGCTCACGGGCGATAGCGAGCAAAGGGCGCGTGAAATAGCCCATAAACTTGGCATCGACAAGCATTTTGCAAGGCTTTTACCCACGCAAAAGGCTGAAATTTTGAGCGAAATAATGAAAAACGGCAAGAAAGTGGCGTTCGTGGGGGATGGCATAAACGATGCGCCCGCGCTGATGGCGGCGGATGTGGGCATAGGGATGTGCAAGGGTGCCGATATAACCAAGGCTAGCGCGGATTTGGTGCTGCTAAGAGACGACATAGAGGCGGTTGCACAGGCTAAGGAGCTCGCAAACGCTTGTCTAGGCAAGGTTCAACGCGGTTTTAAAATCACGCTCATCGCAAACACGCTCATCCTCGCCCTCGCCGCACTAGGCAAGCTAAGCCCCATACAAACGGCGTTTTTGCACAACGGCACCACGATAGCCTTGCTATTTAACGCTTTGCGCCGTGTGCGCGTGAAAAGGGGCTGAAATGCCAGCACTTCTAGCCCTGTCTTTCATTTCAACTTGCCTACTAGCCGCAAGTGTGCTGAAAAATGCACGCGCAAAACTCGAAAAACAAAGGAGTCAAAATGAAAAAAACGACTAAAAACTCGGTTTTACCGAATTTATCTAGCCTTAAAAAGCTAGCAAAGATAGAAAATTTGGCGAATTTGCCGCTCGAAAAAAAGCGCGAATACGCTAAAATCGGTATGGGCGTCTCACTCGCCCTCACAGCAGGCACGGCACTCTTTGCCAAAAGCGGCGCAGGCAAGCTCCACACGCTATCTGGCATAGCCTTAATCGGTTTTAGCCTCTGGCACTACTCGCTTTACCCAAAGGAAAAGGCGCGAAAAGCCCTGCCCACAAAGGCTTAATTTTGCTATGCTTGGAAAAAAGGAATTTTGGGGCATTTTGCTTTGCGCAAATGCCCTTGTGCTAGTGTTTTTACTTGGTTTTAAAAGTGTGAATTTGCTGAATTTGGGCGAGAATTTGGGGCAGAATTTAACGCAAAGCCCTGCCCTACCCTTACTCGCCGTCATTTTAAACTATGAATTTGCCTTTTTTACCAGCCTTTGCATTATAGTTTTGTCCTTTGCAAGCTACAAAAAAAGCATTCTAAGCGAGACAAGGCAAATTAAAATCCCCCAAATTCGCCCCGCCATTTTTGCGAAAAAAACGCCAAAAAAAGGTGTGAAATTTGTGAATTTTTGCCCCGCAAATGATGAATTTGGGCTGAAATTTTCACGCAAATTCGCCGCATTTTTTAGCCTAGCAAAGCTCGCCAGCTACGGCGTTTTGGCACTTGGCTTTTATTTACTGAGCGCAAATGCCCTACTAGACATAGCCGCATTCATTTGTGGCGTTTCAAGCCTTTTGGCAGGCTGCTTTATTTACGGACTTTGGTTGAATTTCAAGGGCAAAAAGGCTGAAATTTAAGGCTTTTGCGAGGTGTTGAATAGCGCACAACACTCAAAATACACCTACTCTTTAATATCAAAAGCTATTTTATGAAAAGCTATATTTTTTTCAATCCAAGGAATAATTTTATTTTCAGTTTCTATTTGCATTTTATCGGCAAGTTTTTTACAAATATCAATATGCGGCTTAATGTCTATAATTTGATAATTGTTATTTACTAATTGTTTTGCTAGTCTTTCCTTATCTTCACAAAATTTATCGCAATACTCTAAAAACAACTCTTTATTTAATGTTTTTCTTTGTCGTATTTCGCATTGAATACTATTTATCAGTTCATTTTCAGGAAATAAGTCTTTACCGCCGTTAAAATACTCATAAATTTC
>CAVJSG010000155.1:0-5039 GCA_963651895.1 Campylobacteraceae bacterium | reverse complement strand
CCCTTGGCTCGTGCAAGATGCGAATGTCGCTTGGTTTGAGCGCGTTTAGCAAATTTTGAAATGGCGTGCGAAAGCTATGCTCGTTGTAATCTTGCTTTGCTACTATGGCTTTAAGCTCGGCGTGATAAATTTCAAGGGCTTGGGTGCTTTGACTTTGCGCGGCGTTGCTTTGGTGTGCGTTTGGTTTTTGGATTGCGGCGTTTTGCGCGTGAATTTGAGCGTTTGGTTTTTGCGGCATTTGGGTTTTTCCTTTTTAATTTTACAAATTTTTACTTAAATTTGGGCATATTTTAGCGAAAATTTATGAATTTTTAAAACATTCGTGCCTTTAATCCGCCCACATTTACCAAAAATTTCCCAAATTTTCGCTAAAATTTACGCAAAAATACACAAAAAAGCGAGCATTTATGGGACTTGAAAAGCTTAGGGCGCAGCTTGGGACGCAGGATTTAAGTAGGGCATTTGGCGAGATTACCAAAATTTCAGCCACGAGCATCGAGGTGAGCGGACTTCAAACGGGCGTGGGCGATATAGTGCGGCTTGTGTCGGCGAAAAGCGACTTGGAGAGCTTGGCTATGGTTGTCGAAATCAAGGACAATCTTAGCTATCTCAGCCCTTTTAGCTTCATCGAGGGTTTTAAAATCGGCGACAAGGCGTTTTTAAGCGATGCGGGTATGCAAATAGGCGTTTCAAACGAGCTTTTAGGGCGCGTGGTGGACCCATTTATGAACCCAAAGGACGGCAAGGGCACGGTGAAAGCGACACATTTTGTCCCCATAATGAAAACCCCCATAGACGCGATGAAAAGGGGTTTAATCGAGGAAATTTTCCCCGTGGGCGTAAAAAGCATTGATGGGCTGCTAACCTGCGGCGTGGGGCAGAAAATGGGCATTTTCGCGGGCAGCGGTGTGGGAAAATCCACTCTTATGGGGATGATAGTGAAAAACTCCAAAGCCCCCGTGAAGGTCGTGGCACTCATCGGCGAGCGTGGGCGCGAGGTGCCTGAATTCGTGCAAAAAAACTTGGGTGGGGATTTGACAAACACCGTCATAGTGGTCGCCACGAGCGATGACAGCGCGCTGATGCGCAAATACGGCGCCTTTTGCGCCATTAGCGTGGCAGAGTTTTTCAAAGAACAGGGCAAGGATGTGCTTTTCATAATGGACTCGGTTACGCGTTTTGCGATGGCACAGCGTGAAATAGGGCTTGCCCTTGGCGAGCCGCCCACCACAAAGGGCTATCCGCCAAGCGTTTTAAGTCTGCTGCCGCAGCTTATGGAGCGCACGGGCAAGGAGCAGGGCAAGGGCACGATAACGGCGTTTTTCACGGTGCTTGTGGATGGGGACGATATGAGCGACCCGATAGCCGACCAAAGCCGCAGCATTTTGGATGGGCACATAGTGCTAAGCCGCGAGCTGGCGGACTTTGGCGTGTATCCGCCCATAAACATTCAAAATTCAGCCTCGCGCGTGATGAATGACATTATAACGGACGAGCACAGGCTTTTGGCGCGTAAATTCAAGCGGCTAAACTCGCTACTAAAAGAAAACGAAGTGCTTTTGCGAATCGGTGCTTACCAACGCGGCACGGACAGGGAGCTTGACGAGGCTATAAGCAAAAAGGACTTTATGCAGAATTTCTTGCAGCAAACCCCTGAGGAAAGCGTGGAATTTGAGCAATGTATGCAGCTTTTAAAGCTCATAGACTCGGGAAGTGCTGTGAATTCTAATGCTACAAACGGCGGTTCTAGTGGCTCGGTTGGTGGCGGTTCTAGTAGCGGCGGCAATGGGCTTTCTGCGGGCAGTGCTATGAATGGTGTCGGCGGTGTGGGGCTTGGTAGTTTGGGCGGAGTTTCTAGTGGCGTTAATGGGGGTAGTTTTGGCGGCGCAAATGGTGGCGGCGTGGGAATTTCTAACGGCAGCGCAAATCAACCCACGCAGAATTTGCAAATTCCTATAAATTTGCCTTGAATTGTAAAATTTTTCCCAAAAAATGTTGAAATTTAAGCAAAAGTTGTCATTGCGAGCGTTGCAAATGTAACGCGTGGCAATTTTACCACACACGCAGTGTATTTTTAAGCCTTAAATTTAGCCTAAAATGCGCTTTTGTCGCCATATGGATTGCTTTGGCTTGCTTTGCAAGCCTCGCAATGACGACTTTCTACCATTTTAACATTTCTCGCAATGGAGAACTATCCGCAAATTTCCCCACGCCGTCCTACAAAAATTTTTGCAAATTCAGCCCTGATTGTCGCCTTGCTTTGTTTCAGTTGTTTCAACTTCCTCAAATTTAGGGTTTAAACCCTCATTTTCCCTACGCGTGATGGCTATCATCTCTTTGAAAACCTCGAAAAGCTGGCGCGAGCCGCCCTCCGCCGTTTCGCAATGCTCGATGAGTTTGGCATTATCGCAAGTCTCTTTCGTGGAAAGCTCGATGGCGGCGTTCATATTTTCGTGCACCCTTTGGTGTGGCTCGTTGATTTGGGCGAACATTATGTTTGTGCCAAATCGCTTTCTGCCCTCGCCTGCTACCCATTTTCCAAGCCTGCAACTTAAATGGTCGCTGAGTTTTTTGCCCGAGCGGGCGAAAATTTCCTTGTAGCCGTTGAGCTTAAACACCACGTGGTCGAGCTTTACGAGGGATACAAAGGTTTCAGAGACGATGGCAGCGGAGTTTGCGCTGCTTGCGTTTGCCTGCTCGCGCAGTTTATCAAACTGCTCGGTGAAACGCATAATGTGCGTGCTGCTGTCCGAGGACACTTTCTCAACCTGTTCGCTTTGGGTGAACATTTCATTTGCATTTTGTTTAAGCAAATTTATATTCATTTCGACTTCGGAGGTAGCTTTTTGCGTTTTCTCAGCAAGCTTTCGCACCTCATCAGCCACGACAGCAAAGCCCCTGCCGTGCTCGCCCGCCCGCGCAGCCTCGATGGCAGCGTTGAGGGCGAGCAAATTTATTTGGTCGGACACGGCTTTTATGAGGTCTATGACATTTGCAATGTCATCCACGCTCTTGTGAAGCACGGTTGCCGTGTCGCGCGACTTGTTCGCAGACTCCATAATGTCGTTTAAGGACGAGGTAATGGAGTCCGTAATCTCGCCAAGCTCGCCCATAGACTGCACGGCGGCGTTTGAGATTGTGGCTATGGTTTCGGCTTTATTGACATTGTCGTTCATATCGCTTTGCACGGCGATGACATCCTCCAAAGTGCCCTCCAAAAGCACCTTTGACAAATTCGTCTCAAAGCCGTCCTGCGCTTGTTCCTTGCTCGCAAGCTGCTCTTTGAGTGCCGAATTTTCGCTACTCAAACGAGCGATTTGCTCTTTAAGCGCCTGAATTTCACGCTCGCTGCCCGCTGCGGCGGACTCTGCTTTTCGTCCAAACACGCCATCCCCCTTTACTCATCTTTGCCATAATTCGCCAGATACTGCCCCAGCTCCTCTTTTACCTGCAATTTTTCCTTTTTGAGCCTCGAAATTTCAAGGCTATCAAGGCGTATCCTGCCTGCCTCAGCGTCCTTTATCTTGTCATCAAGCTCGTTGTGCCGCTCAAATAAGCTATCAAAGCGCCCATCCTTGCCTTTAAGCTCCGTCATCAGCTCTCTATACTCGTGCCACATCGTTCATCCTTTATGGTAAATTCTGCGCGATTATAACCAAAATTTGCAAAGCTATGGTAAAGATTTGGTAACTTTGTAAATTTTTTGTAAAATTTTGCGTGGTTTGTGGGATTTATGGAAAAATTTAAGTTTTTTAAAAAGTATTGAAATTTGGGTGATAGCATCTAGTGAGCTGTTTTTTAAGCCACAAAGGCGTGAAGTGATATATTCATTATATTAGTCTTTGCAAATTTATAAAATGCGCAAATTCTTTGCAAGCTTCTATCAATGAGAGACTATGCAATCAAAGTAACCCATCACACAGTGTGCATTTAAAATGTAAGGCAATATTTTAAAACCCTTGCAAAACCGAACTTTAAACCAAAGTAAAGTTTCATCCATTGCGGAGGGTTTGGGGTGTGTAAAAAATTTGGGCGTTTTGTGAATCTTTTTTGTAAATTTAGCCAAAAATTCACACCACCGTCATTGCGAGCCTTTGTGAAAGCAAATTGAAACAATCTACTACGCACGCAGTGCGTTTTAGCCAAAAAATTCACGCCTTTTCGCAAATTTAAGGCAAAATTCACGCAAAAAAGGAAATTTAATGAAAAAAATTTCTATTTTTAGCCCTTTTCATTGCATTTTCGCAGGGTAAAATCATTATAGATAGCGATGGTAAGGGAGTTGAAGTGCCTGAAAATGTCGAAAACGCCACAGCGCTCATAGGCGGCTTCGTGCAAATGGCGGCTATGCTTGGTAATGAAAGCAAGGTAATCGCCGGCTCGCCCAAACTGCCGCCTTTGATGCAAAAAATCTTTCCCAAAATCCGCTCAAATGGCAACCCAAGTGGGATGATGGGCAGCAGCGTGGAGGCTATTTTGGCGAGCAAAACGCAACTAGTCTTTGGTCCCGTGGGGATGCGCCTTGATGAAAGTGCGGCGGCACAGCTCACGCGAGCGGGCATAGTAGTGCTAAATCTGCAAGTGCCCGGCACCACAGAGCAGCTAAAACGCTGCGTGAGCGTGATAGCCGAGATTTTCGGCGGACAAAGCCCACAAAAAGCCCGTGAATTCAACGCTTATTTTGACGAAAATGTGAATTTCGTGCGTGCGCGAACTGCAAAAATCGCCCAAAAAAAGCGCGTTTTGGTGCTGAATTTCGGCGCAAACGCTTACAGCACCATTGATAGCAGGGATATGGGCGCTGAGTATATCGCCATCGCGGACGGGCTGAATTTAAGCTCGCAGCTTGGCAGCAGTGGGGATTTCAAGGTTTCAAAGCTCATAAACGAGGAACAAATCATCGGCTTTGACCCTGACGCGGTGCTCACAAATTCGCGCGAGGGGCAGCAAAAAATCCTGCAAAACCCCGCATTTAAGGGGCTTAAAGCCGTGAAAACTAGGCAAATTTTTGTGGTGCCAAGCGGCGTTTATCTGTGGAG
>CAVJSG010000154.1:4144-5058 GCA_963651895.1 Campylobacteraceae bacterium | reverse complement strand
GTCAAAAAAGAGGTGCTCACGCACACGAGCGGCGAGGTTGAGGCAACCCAGATAAAGACGAAATACTCGTTTTTTGGCAAGCAAATCATCAGCGGCAGCGGTGGCGGCGGCAAGATAAGCACCACGCACGAGCACTACACGAACTTCAAGCTAGACAAGGCTTCGTTTCGCTGCGCTGGGGACTACAACTTTGACGAGGGCGATGAGGTAATGCTTTACGCAAGTCCCACAGCGCAGGGCTTTTACGAGGTCGTGCTGCTTAAAAATGCTTCGAGTAACTTTGTGGTCGTAAATTTCGCCAAGTCAAGCCCCACAGCTACGGCGGTTAAGGCGTTTTTCGGCGCCGGGTTTATGGCGTGGATAGCCCTTGCGATAGTTTCTTTCATCCTAAATCTCTTTATAGGCGCGGAGGGGACGGCTTACAAGGTCTGGGAAAACGGCGTAATCATAGCAGCCGCACTCGCTGGGCTGTGGTTTGGCAAGCTGGGCTTTCAAAACTCAAAGCAGGAAAACGCCATTTTCGATGAAGCCTATGATGAAATCGTTAAATTTAACGGCTTGTAGTGGCTTTTGATGACTAAATTTTAGGCTTTTAAGGTGTGGAGTTTGTGAATTTGGGGCAAATTTTATGATGAATTTGCTTTGAAATTTGGAAATTTAGATTTTTTTTCTAAAAAAATTTAGGCAAGCTAGAAATATTTCGCATAGCGATAAGGTGTCATTGTGAGCGGTTTTTTAAGTGTCGCAAAGCCACTAATTGTAAGCGTGTGATGAAATTGAAGTGTGGCAATGTCTTAATCATTTTTCAGTAAGGTGTAAATTTAAATAGCATTTCTAAAAGTAACAAATTCCACAGCTTTTTAAAGTGTGGATTGTAGTGCAAAAATTCGCTCACGCTTGTTTTTGCTCGCAAT
>CAVJSG010000154.1:0-4134 GCA_963651895.1 Campylobacteraceae bacterium | reverse complement strand
ACAAGTCTCTAATCTCTAAAAATCGCTTGTGCCGAGTCAGATAATGTATTGCAAAAAAAAAGGGGTAAATTTACAAAAATTTACCCCTAAATTCACACCAAATCCGTGCTAGATTTCCTTGTCATCGCAAGAAAATCTAGCACTCCAAGAAAGCCTAAAATTTCTTTTTCTTAGCGTCCGCCAAGATATTTGAGGCTATGGTATTTACGCTTTGTGAGATGATGGACGAGTCGTTTGCGATTTTGACATTGTCCTGCGTAACGGTCTCGATTTGTGCCACAGCGTCATTGATTTGCGTGATGCCCGCGGTTTGTTCCTTGATGCTTTCTGCCATATCGTTGATGCTTTGCACAAGTAAATTTGTGTTCGCCTCGATTTCGCTAAGAGATTTTTGCGTGCGTTCGGCTAGCTTTCGCACCTCGTCCGCCACAACCGCAAAGCCCCGCCCGTGCTCGCCCGCGCGTGCTGCTTCGATGGCAGCGTTAAGGGCTAGCAAATTTATCTGCTCGGCAATGTCAGCGATGATGCCCGTTACATTTTTGATTTCCTCGCTTTGGGCGATGACTTCTGTCGTCTTTGTAGAAACATTTTGCATTGATGAGGTGATTTCCTCCAAGGCAGCCGCCGTTTCCTCCAAAGAGTGAGCCTGCGAATTTGAGGATTCTGTCAGCGCACTTACCGCTTTTTCGAGCTTGTCGCTTTCCTCGCTGAGTGAATTTGCAAAGCCCGCTGAGGTTTGAAGCATTTTCACAATCTCCGCTCCAAGCGTGTTCGTTACTTGCTCCACGCGCCCTGAGGCGTTTGCCACTTTGGTGCTAAAATCAAGCTTAGTGAAGCTATCAAAGACGCGGTTAAGCTCGGGCAAGTCGTTGCCGATAGCCGATGCGAGCAGTTCTAAAAGCTGATTGACGGCGTCTTTTAGCGAATTTAGCTCGGGGTTAGAGCCTGAGAGCGTTATGCGCTTGTCAGAGTGCCCCGTGCGCGTGTAGTTGATGACGCCGAGGCTTTCCTCAACTAGCTTTGCGTCTATGTCGAGATTTTTCTCGGTGATTTTGATATTATCATTTATGGCTGCTGCCATTTGTCCTAGCTCATCGTAGGCTTTGAGTTTGAGTTCCTTTGGAGGCACATTTGTTTTGTGGTTGAGGTAGTCAAAAAAGCCAAAAAGCTGATGGGAAATGTTGTTTATGCGCGCGATGACCTTTGTTTTTATGTAGATGAAAACAAAGAGCGTCAAAACGATGACGCACAGCACCACGCCCACGATGATGACATTTCGCATAGCGTTTATGGGCGTTAAAATGGAAGCCTCAGGCGCCACTATGCCCACATACAAGTAACCCACATCGCTTACGCTGAGCGCAGAAAGCCCCATCAAGCTTATTTCGCCGTCCGTTTTGACATACTCATAAACGCCGTCTTTTTGCGTGGTTACGGCTTGGACGATTTGCTGAGTGCTTGGGTTTGGATTTACCTCTGCGAATTTCTTGCCCATAAATTCAGCATTTGGGTGAGAGATGATGGTGCCATCGCTTGAAATCAAAACGCGGTAATCATTCGCAAAGACGGAGTATTTGTCGCTAAGCACCAAGTTGCTAAGCCCCTTTACATCGACAAAGAGCGCGATGGCGCCTGCGATTTGCTTGTTTGCATCAAAGATGGGATAGACGATGAAAAAGCCTAGTTCCTCGCCCTTGCCAAAATCCACGCTCACAGGCTGCCCCATCGCAGGCTTGCCCTCTTGCATAGCCTTTTGGAAAGACGGCATCTCTATGGGTCTTTGAGCCGCGTTCATACGCACCGCCTTGCCGTTTTCTTGATGGACAAGATACATAAATTCGCCATTTGGCAGGCGGTTTTGCGCTTGTATGCTATCACCTACCAAAGCGGGATTTTTGACATAAGCGTAGGCGTAAATGCCAAATTCATTCGCCTCCAAAGCCACATCCACTTGCTTCATAATGTCGCGTTCGTTGTTTTCGTTGCGGGCAACGAAGGCTTCGACATTTTCCTCCAAGATGACGGCTGAGGTGATAATCTCTTGCAAATACACCTCAGTAACTGAAACCATACGGCTTGAAGTGTTGTCAAGCAGCTTGTCAGCCTCTTCGAGCAGGATGGCTTTTGCGTTGTTTGTGAGCACCACGCCCAAAACAGCCAAACATACGAGCAGGATAAGCCCTATAATAGTGCTTATCCGCGAACCTAGTGAGAGTTTTGAAAACATCGTTTTCTCCTTGTGTTAAAGTTTTTTTGTCGTTTTTTTGTTTTTTATCTTGCTTTTTTTATCTTTCTTTAATCTTGTTTTTTGTTGTTTTTTTGTTTGCCCTGTCTTGCTTTTTTTGTTGCTTTTTGTTATTTTATTTTGCTTTTTTGACCTTTCAGGGCTTTTTTGCAAATAAAGCGTCATTGCGAACCTATAAATTCGCCCCCACTTCGTCATTGCGAGCGGTTTTGAAAAAACCGCGTGGCAATCCATACTTTGCCCGCTGTTAGCCTTTGCAATTTTAGCAAAAGCGTGAATTCTTTGCGAAATGCCGTCATTGCAAACCTAATAAATTTCGCCCCCCACTTCGTCATTGCGAACCTTTTCACAAGCCACGCAAAAGGCACAAAATCCGTCATTGCGAGCGGTTTTGAAAAAACCGCGTGGCGTAGCCACTAACGCACGCAGTGCGTTTGCCTTTCTTTGCAATTTTGCCCTTATTATACCACTTTTGCCTTGCCTTTCGACTTTATAGAACTTTGCCTCGCGAATTTCATACCCGCCACAGCGAATATAAATTCAACCTAAATCAAAAACGAATTATAAAACTTTAATGCTTAAAATTAGCTTAAATTTTCTGCCAAAATGTAAATTTTTTTAAAATTTTTTGCTTTTCCACGCTTTTTGTTGCGTTTTATTTAAATTTTTGTTTAAATTTCACTTTTTTCGCCTTTAAAATCCTTTGAATTTGGGGGATTAGCACTTGTTTAAAATTTAATAATTTTTGTTACAATTTTTTTTTAGCATTGACAAAATTTATCAAAAAATTCACAAAGTCATCATTTGCCTTTATCACGGGTTGTGGGATGGACGCGCTAAATAGCGATTATCCATAGCACATAGCCGAATTTGTGGTTACAAACTACGGCGTGGCGGTGCTTTTGGTAAATTCACTGCATACAAAACCGCTATAAAATGGGCACGCAGCATTACCTTGATGAAATCGATTTTGCCATCCTCACGCAAACTTACCAAAGCCTTGTCGTATCCCTGCCAGCCGAGCTTGTGTCCGAGTTAAACGAGGCTGTTAGCGAAAAAATCAACACTTTGATGAATCACATAAACAGCGAGATACAAAGGCTTAAAAACTAGCACAAACTCCCAAATAAGCGCACTTATTAGCTCACTTGCTCTTTGAAACCTACTAAAAACGAGTATCAAAATTTCGGCGTTATGCAAGCACTAGACATTTTAAATGCGTTTTATTTTGTGAGAAAAAGCGGCGAATTTAAGCTAGCCAAAGATTGCAAAACTCTATTGCTTGGCAATTCGCACGGAGGCTATTTAGGGCTTTTGTGTGCGAAATTTGTGCCGTGTCTAATAGATGGGGTCGTGGAAAATTCGGGCTATATGAGTGTCCCACCCCAGTATATAGGCTTTGGCAAGGAACTTGACTACAAAATACTGCGAGGCTCACAACAATGTCTTTGAAAACATTGTTTTGCGATTCTGCCCAAAGCACCTGTGGAGCACGGATAGAGCCTCGCCGCATTTTTTCTCGCCCTCGCACAACCGCATACGAAATATCCTAGACAGTGTGCATTTACAAATAGCCGCAACGCATTTTAAGCTCAAAATCATCCCATATCACGGTTTGCACGATGCCATCGCACCTGTAAAGTAAAAGTGTGATTTGCACGAGCTTTTGGCAACTTTGGGCTTTGAAAACCGCTTGTTTATGGCAAGTGAGGGCGACATAGACGGCAAATTTATCAAAAATTTAGACTACGAAATGGGAATGTCGCTCAAAACGCTAATAAAAAGGAGCTGCCGCCACTTTTGGAGGCTAAATTTATGAGAAAAAGGGACGAGGCGAGGCAAATAAGCTATGAAAGCGAGGATTTAAGCTATCACTTCAAAGAGAATTC